>JAYVRW010000224.1:0-17947 GCA_043775925.1 Blastocatellia bacterium | reverse complement strand
CTCCACCCGCAGATGCTACAGGATCAAGCCCAACTGCATAACGTCCCGCCTGCACCCAATCTGCCAGCGTAATTCTGCCATCGCCAAATGTAGATCGTGGCGCACAATCAGCGCGTTGGAATTCGCTGTCTGAGGTTAGCCCATCAAGTCCTGCGACAAAGCGTCCAACTTGCACCCAATCAGATAGTGTGACTTTGCCATTGCGCTTTCCGTTGGGGCGCGGAGACAAATCGGCTTCATAGGACGTGGGAGCTGGCACAACCGAGGTTACTCCCGTGTTAGAACTATAACTTACACTATAGGTATCGGCTTTTCCCAAAACGGCTAGGCCAGATACTGAGTGCAATCCATCTTTGTTCTGACTGTCGGTTGCATTTACATCGATAGAATAATCGCCATCTCCTGTTCCAAATACGATGACTTTATATTCACCTTCCATTGGCCCAACCATGTAGAACGTTTTCACAGGCTCGTCATCAAGTATAGACGCAGTGTCGACCGGAAATATATCCGATTCTATCTTGTTACGATAATAAATCGCATTAGGGATTTCATTGTACTCTTGCCCAGTTCTTGGATCCATTCCTGAGCGTCTTCCAAGGGGGTCAAGTATTATCATTTCAACGGGAGATTTAGCAGTAATATCTAATTGTCTCTCGGGTCTTCCTTCAATTTTCTTAAATCTAAGAACGTTATAATAAGCTCCTTTATATGGCTTATCTGATAACTTACATACAGACAAAAATGGATCATTGATTAGAAAAGTGTCATCACATTTTTGAGTCACAACAACAAAATGATTACCTACTTTTTTACCCTTTATATTAACGTGAAGAATGATCCTGATGTCATTGTTTATGTCATCTTCAATTGATGTAAAATTTTTTGTCCACTTTTGTATCTTATGATTTGTATACTCTTGCACTTTAGAAAAGACCAAAAGGTCTTGTTTTGCATAACCTCCGTGATTAGTAAGCCAATTATTAAGATTTTCCGGATTGACTTCTTTCCCGTCTGCCCCTGTCGTAATTCCAAAAGAGAGTATTATCATCGCTAAGCTAGTGATCGCACATCCATCACTCCCAATTGTATCTATTGTTGAAGTCCCTAGCTTTTTAGAACTCCACCTAGGATCTGTTTGTTTCAATAGCGGAATAGGGGAGGATTTATCACAGGAGCAGCCACTTCCAAATACAGTTAGTTGCACTTTGTTAGATGGAAGGCCATTATTGCCATTTCGCACGATCACCTCAAATGTTCCTTGCGCTAATGTCAGCGGCGCGCGAAATTGCGTGTTACTCTTATTCAGTAAAACGTCGTTATAAACTAGACAACCCATTTCACAGCCAGGGCCAATCGCCACAACTTGAATTTGATTCGGCTCAAAACCGCTGCCTTCTAGTTGCGCATAAAACTGCTGTCCTGGGATTGGTGTGGTTAGCGGTTTGACTTCAGTCAGTGTCGGGGATATAGCAGCACTTAGTTGAATTTGTCGGCTCAAGATTTTTGTGGCTGCATTTGATGCATTAGCGGCCACTGAGTAAGAAAGTGTTGTTACATTACTTTGGGGAATAGCTTGTACACGCCACGTTACTTGTCGTTCTTGTCCTACGCCTAAATTACCAACAAATTGCGTTGCCGTTCCAGAAACGAGTGATAAGCCTTCGGGCAAATTGAGCATAAGTTGAACATTGATTGCATCCCCAGTTCCATTATCAAGAACTGTGGCGACTATATCAAAAGGATTCGGTGAGTATATGATTATTAACTACAGACAAAACGGATGGCCCATCTACAGTGAGTGCTAATGGTGGTTGTAAATCAGCGTCTAATTTGGCTAAGCCATAATATGTCGTGTACGTCCTCGATTCGCCTGATGCTAATGCTTTAGGATTCCAATACACTGCATAAGCACTGTCCCTAGTAAAGTCTGTATTTGAGTTAATTGTATAGTCAAATTGTGTCGCCGCAATTCGAGGCCAACTTGCAAGAACTAACCGATCTGGCACAATTTCAACATTACTTTTTAGTATGCTCGTTGACACACGGTCAGATCGTGTAACATCAAAGAACGCCTGAAAGGTATCTGGAATTGTACTTCCATTAAATTCCATTTCAGTTCTCACGATTCCAGCGCTAGGAACCCGAAACGGCACGCCATCATTCTGCGCGATTTCAGTATCAAGCATGATTCGTTGCCCAACGTTGTGAGAGATAGTTCCTGCATTCTTTACGATATACGATATTCTTCCTAAATCTTCTCTACCAGTTTGCGGATTGTTAACAATCTGAATATTTTGCGTAATCTCAATATCACCAATTTTCCACTTGCTGCGGTTACTCTTTGCATCTATATCACGTGGTGACTCAACCATTGTTCCTGATGAACCATAAATATTATCAGTGCCATCAACCCTGACAGTAGAAAATGAGGTGTCAGGAGACCCAGGCCAACGGTAGATTAAATCATAGCTGTTTGTACCTGAGCCGCCCGTACTATCGGGAAGTGCACCCATATTAAATCTTCCGTTTGAACCAACCTGAACAGCTATTAATTGATTACTGATGGATTCTACGCTGGTTGCCTCACCAGATGGCACTCCTTTTGGCTTGGTTATTGGCGTTGTGGATTGTTGTTGCGCGAAGACACGTTTACCTTTGGCTGTTAGTGAGAAAGCTAATATGCAACCAGTCGCAACGGCGATTAATCCAATTACAAACAAGATGCGGAAATACATGGGCTTTGAGAAATAAGTAGATTGGTTTAGGTTTTTCATGACTAGATTGTGAAGAGTAAAGTTATCGACGATTTTATCTGCAAAATGTTTGGCCTGCTCAGAATCGGAAGCCAACACCAAGATTGATCTGTAAATTATTGTGGCGGACACCGTTCACCGAAGTGATGACATCGCCGATGTCTACGCGGAGCAATGTTCGCTTTGACGGGTACAGTTCCACTACGCCGCCAATGTCCATCGCAAAATTCGTTGTTTTTGCTGTTTGTGGACAGATCGCACCCAAAATAGCAGGGCAGGCAAGGCCTTCTTCGTAGTTGAAAAGCCGGGGCGCAGTTTAAGAAAATTGTACGTGTATCTCGCGCCGACTCCAATTTGTGTATCCGTGGAATCAAAGCTTGTGCCGCTATACAGTTGATATTGGCACCTGACCGCCAATTTCTGATTTCGGCGATTGTGCGTAGGCGGCCAGGCCTGGAACGAACAGTAAGAAGAGGGCGGCAAGAGATTTCATAGTCAGTAATATTCATCCCGGCTTAATGGCATTGAATTAAGCCGGAACTCTTTGTCGTGTTCTTTGAAAATTAAATCCTGTAATCGGCTTGATTTCGCCTCCGGCCCAGCGGGTCGCCTGAATGTAGGCAGGTCGTTGACGGCCTGCATGTGCATCAAGCAATTTCCGCGTCCCGGCGGGACGATTGAAACATTAAATTCATTCAATCGTCCCGCTGGGACGCGCTGATTTCGCCACCCGGTAACAGGCCGTGAACGACCTGCCTAAAGTCAATCAGCCCGCCGGGCTGGAAAAACAACCGTCGTGAATAACGACTGCCTACGATCAGTCAGGCTGCCGGGTTGGAAAAACAACCGTCGTGAATAACGACTGCCTACGATCAGTCAGACTGCCGGGTTGGAAAAACAACTGTCGTGATTACGGGATTTACTTTTCAAAGAACATTCGGATTCATCATCACGCTGATGCTGGTATCAAAATTACATTCTGAGTGACGAATTTTTTCCTGATGACGGCTTCGCCGAGGCCAAGCTGAGACAATTCAATAATTGCCGCATTGGTTAAGATTTCTTTTTTGGGATTCGTTGCCGGCGGCGCAGGCTTGGCAGCCTTACGGGTTGAGCAATTGAGAATGACGATGCAATAACGGTACAAAGCAAAATGGCAAAAAGCCATCGGGCGAGGTTGTTCATTCGATATTTCCTTCAGGGCTATGAGGGGCTGGTTCGGGTACTGCTGCTATTTCGGTTGCGGCTTCGGTGGCTCGGCTCGGCGTAAGGTGGAGACCCGAAACTGATCCTGGCTTTTTTGGCTACATCCAGTGACTATGAAACATTTTGCCTGATTAGGGCTGACAGAAAATCAAAAGCTGAAATTGAAGGCTTGCTTGTGAGCGTTCGCTGAATAAACGTCTGTTGTTTTGAGGTGGGCATACTACGCTTATGCTGAGAGGTGTGTCAAGAGAGCAGTTTCGGGTTTTGGGTTTCGCGGGCTAAAAATTCTTTTTGCACTTGCGTAGTCCAATCGGTATGCTTATGCCATGACAAAGGAAGCTAACAATTCTTCGTTCGTAATGGAAAAACTTACTGTACTGGAAACGATGGATCGTTCGTTTGATCTTGAATTCTGGCAACGGCAGGACGCTACGGCTCGCTTTAGTGCGGCGTGGGAACTGGTTGAGTTTGCTCACAAACTAAAAGGACGCGATGCAACCGAGCTCCGACTGAACAGAACTCTTGAATCTCTTCAACCAGCGGAGTGGGTCAGTGTAGAGTTCTGAGTTTTCGTGTTTCGAGAGTACCGTGATTAGTTTCCTCGAAACGCGAAACCTAAAACTCGAAACTAAATTGCGACACAATAGAGGAAATTGAATATGCAGGGTATTACGTTGACAGAGTTGGAAAAGAACTTACGCGACTATCTCAAAGAAGTCCGCGCAGGTCATGAAGTGGTGATTCGTGACCGGAATCGGGTCTTTGCCAGGTTGGTTCCTGTACACGAGGATGACGAACTGGAAGCGCATGTCTTGAAGCTCGCGGCGGAAGGGCGGGTACGGTTATCCAGCGCAGAGCTGCCACTGGAGTTCTGGGATGAGCCAGGCGCAGATGTACCGCTGGAAGCCTTAAGAGCCGCAGTGAGAACGGATCGAGATGAAGACTAATCAGGCGTTTTGGGATACCAGCGCGTTAGTTGCTTTATGTGTCCGTGAGCCTGCTTCGGCGCAAGCGCGGCAATTATTGCGGCAATATACCAAACCTGTCGTTTGGTGGGGCACGTATGCAGAAGGCTGGAGTGCTTTTGAGCGCACTTATCGGCAAGATGTTCTCGACACGCTTGAACGTGAAACCGCCCGCAGGAAGTTGCAGCTACTGGCGACAATTTGGACTGAGATTACTCCTGACGGGGAAATCCGTCGCCTGACTTTGGAGTTGCTGGAAAAATACTCGTTGCGAACTGGCGATGCTTTTCAATTGGCAGCGGCACTCGTGTGGTGTGATGAAAAGCCATCGCGACGAATCTTTATTTGCCATGATATGCGTTTGGCGGAGGCGGCTCAGCAGGTCGGCTTTACGGTAATCTCCTGATTGAGTGATGGCGGCGATGAATAGTTTCGCGTTCTGAGTTTCGCGTTTCGAGAAAAAATTAATTACCTGATTCCTCGAAACGCGAAACTCGCCTTGGCTAAAACGGAATATCTTCATCCGACGGTCCGTCGTGGGAATCAGTCTGCTGTGGTGGCGCAGAATTTCCGCCGCCGCCTGATGGTCTGGGAGCTGATCCGCCGCCACCTTCGTCATTGCCTCTGGGCGTCAAAAACTGCACATCGCTGGCATTGACGACCAGGGAAGTGCGCTTCATTCCTTCGCGGTCAGTGTATTCTTCCTGCCGCAAACGTCCTTCGATGTAGACCTGTCGGCCTTTCGCCAGATACTGATTGGCGGTTTCTGCCTGTTTGCCCCACACGGTTATCTTGAACCACGTCGTAATATCCTGTGCATCTGCGCCGCCACCTCTGCGTTCAGATGTAGCGATTGAAAAGTCACATACTGCCGTGCCTTGCGGTGTGTATCGAATTTGCGGGTCTCTCCCCAAATATCCGACGATTGTTATTTTGTTGAATGATGCCATCTCGTCCTCCTGTAGTAGTGCTGCGATTAGTTTTCAGTAGCGGCAGGTTTGAAACCTGCCTTACGATTCAATTTATTTCCTGGGTCGCGGTTTTGGTTTCGTGGTAGTGGTTGGCGCGACTGGCGCAACTGTGCTTTCGCCGAGTCGTTCAAGTTCCTGTTTCGCCTGTGCCGCTTCGTTGGAGCTTGGCGCAATCGCAATGACATTTCTGAGCGCATTGACGCCTTCTTCACGTCGTTCAAGGAAGAGCAATGACACGCCTTTTTTGAATTGTCCGGCGACGACTTTATCGCCGTTGGGGTAATTTGAAATGAGCCGATCATATTCGTTCAGCGCATCGGCGTATTTGTTCTGCGCAAAGAGCGCTTCGCCGATCCAGAATTGGGCATTGTCGGCGGCCTCAGTCGTGCTGTAGGCTTCCAGATAGCGGCGGAAGCCGGAGACTGCTTCGTCGAACTTACCCTGCGAATAGAGCGAATAGGAATAAGCGTAGAGCTGATCCGGGCTGTCAAAGCGCACGGGAGCCTGAACCGCTTTCTTTTCCTCTTCGACCCGTTGTTTTTGCTGTTGCTCCAACAGGTTTTTGAGCGCATTGATTTGCGTCGAAATGTTGTTCAGTTTTTGATCGGTCGAACCTTGTTGTTCGGCTAATTTGGTGATGCGCGCATTGACCCCGGTTGAAGTATTCGTCTGCACCGTCGTCGTCGTTTTCATGACCTCTTCGATTTGGGCGAGAGTGCGAACAGTCGTTTCAGAATTGTCTGACATTTTTTGCAGCAGCACGGTAGATTGCCCGCTGTTCTTGTCAAAAGATTCCTGCAAATCACGCATTTGTTTTTGCAGGGTCAGGACTTCTCCCGTCAGTCTGGCGATAGTTTCTTTATCTCCAACGTATGTTGTAGTGCTGGCTCCGAGCGCGAAAACAAAGATGCCAACGGCTAATATCGGTTTGATCTGCTTCATATAACCTCCATGGAAAAATGTCGAAATAATCTTTTCGACATGAATATAATCCGATGAGAGTTGATAAGTAAAATCGGCAGGCTTATATTGCTCCGGGAGCTGAAAAAGTTCAACTTACGATTTTCAGAATTCGGGAGTCTGTCTCAGAGTTCTGGAATCAGTACCTGCGCGTTAGCAAGGGGTTCCGTTCCTTGCTAACGCGCAGGTACTGACATCTGCATAATATGTCCTAAAAGGTTAATTCAGGGGAATGATTAAATTCATCACGATTTCAAATGTAGCAGTCATTAGCCATCTTCGCGTCGAATTTGGAGAAGGCTTGAATATTTTAAGCGGCGAAACCGGAGCCGGAAAATCCATTATTCTGGCTTCCTTTGGCTTGCTGCTGGGAGAGCGCGCTTCGATTGATTTGCTGCGAACAGGCGAAACGAAGGCGTTTGTTGAGGGAGTTTTTGAGGTCGAAGACAATGGCCCGTTACATGCATTATTAGCGGAGGCGGGGATTGATCTGGAGAGCGAAGACCTTATCATTCGCCGCGAATTGCAATCCAACGGGCGTGGCAAGGTTTTCGTTAATAATCAATCCGCGACCCTGAACTTACTGAAAGCCATTCAGCCCCATATCATTGATGTGCATGGGCAGGGCGAACAGCAAAGTTTATTATCCCAGGCGAATCAGGGGCGGATGCTGGATGCTTTTGGAAAACATGAAGCGATCTTGCGGGATGTCGAAGCAGCGTTTATTGAAGCGTCCTTCATTATTCGAGACCTGGAAGCAATTCAGAAATCCGAAGCGGAACGGCTGCAAACGCTTGATCTGTTGGAATTTCAAATCCAGGAAATTGAAAAAATTAACCCGCGAGCGGATGAAGATGTAGAGCTTGAGACTGAAAGAAAGAAACTAGCCAATGCCGAAAAATTGACAAGGCTGTGCTCTGAAATTACGGAATTATTGTACGAAGATAGCGGCTCCGCCACTTCAAGGATAGGACAGGCTTTGAAGCGCCTGGAAGACTTAATCCAAATTGATGCCAGCTTTACTTCCAGCGCTGAACAGCTTTCCAGTGCTAAGGCCTTACTTGAAGATGTGGTGTATACGATTCGTGATTACGGGGAAGAAGTAGTTTTTTCCCCAGCCGGACTGCAAGCCACCGAAGACAGGCTCGTCGCGTTGGAAAGGTTGAAGCGTAAATATGGTATCTCAATGAGCGAGGTCGTGGAGCATTTTGAAAAGCTCAAGGCCAGGTATGCTGAATTGAAAAATAGTGAAGTGACGGAAGAGGAATTGAGAGCGAGATTGGTTAAAGCCATAAAAAGATATGAAAAGATTGCCGCTAAACTGACTTCTGCCAGGAAATCAGCCGCCAAAGAGCTTGAGAAATTATTAAAGCACGATCTTTCAGAAGTTGCCTTAGAGAAATCACAGTTCAGTATTCACTTCAAGCACACATCTGGTGGAATTGAGATTGTCCCGTATTTGCAACAAGTTAATGGTGAAATATCACTTAATACTTTAAATAAATCAGGTCAGGAATTGGTTGAGTACTATTTTTCAGCCAATCAAGGGGAAGAGCCTCGTCCGCTCAGCCTCGTAGCCTCAGGTGGGGAACTGTCTCGCTTAATGCTGGTCTTGAAAACGAACATTGCTCCTACCCCTTACCCGCGAACGCTGGTGTTTGATGAAATTGATACGGGGATTGGTGGAAGAGTTGCGGAAGCGGTTGGGCTTCGGCTGAAAAGATTGGCAAAATCCAATCAGGTCATTTGCGTGACGCATCAGGTTCAAATTGCGCGCTATGCCGATTGCCATCTTTTTGTGCAGAAAAATGTGCAGGGTTCCCGGACGCTAACGACAGTGCAAAATCTTGAAGAAAAGCAGCGCATCGTTGAGTTAGCCAGAATGATGGGTGGTGCCGATATTTCTGCCAATACGCTGAAGGTTGCTAAGGAAATGTTGACTGTACAATAGGTTAGCAGATTTTTATGATAAATTGGATAAAGTCGGAGAGCACCTGATAAATTACTTGCAAATTGTTGCACGTGAAATACTTTGAGCGATTTGAAGAGTCTACGATGAAAAAAGTTTATATTGAAACACATGGCTGTCAGATGAATGTTCACGATAGTGAAAAGGCCGCCGTTTCTTTAAAATCTGCCGGGTATGAGTCCACAACTGATCCGCTGAAGGCTGATCTTGTAATGCTCAATACTTGCATGGTGAGAGAAAAGCCGGAGCAGAAAGTCTTCCGCCGCATCGCTGATATTAAGCATGATCAGAAAAAGTTGACAGGAAAAGTCGCTGAGTTTGGTGTGATGGGATGTGTCGCACAAGCCGAAGCTGAGCGGATTTTTGATCGCAGCGCTGATGTAAAAATCGTGCTTGGCACGCAATCCATTGCCAAATTGCCCGCCTTACTCTCTCAACTTGAAAAAGGATTTGATCGTGTCATTGATGTTGATCTGACAAGGGATGCTGATTTTTTTGAACTTGACCCTGCTGCACGAAAATCTGCTCACGTCGCTTTTGTCACGATTACGGAAGGCTGCAATAAGTTCTGCTCGTATTGCATCGTTCCATTCACGCGAGGACGAGAAAGAAGCAGAACTGCAAAAAGTATATTGTTAGAATCACAAAGTCTTGCTGCCCATGGATTTAAGGAAATTCATCTGCTTGGTCAAAATGTGAATAGCTACGGTTTGAGTGGTAGGTATCGAGGAAGTTTCCCTACCTCGGCTTCACAGCCGGTTGAAGACGAAGTGACCTTTGCCCAATTATTGGAACTGTTAGGACAGAAAAGTGGCGTTCCCAGGGTCAAATACTCAACTTCCTATCCGCGAGATTTTGATCGGGAGGTCGTTCGCGTGATGGATGAATATGAAAATCTTTGCGAATGGATCCACTTACCGGTTCAATCGGGAAGTGATCGGGTGCTCAGGCGGATGCGCCGAGGGTATTCTTCAGCGGAATATCTAGACAAGATTGAATTAATTCGGAAGGCGAAGAAGGAATATTCCATCACAGGTGATATTATTACGGGGTTCCCGGGCGAAACGGAAGAAGATTTTATGGATACGATGCGCTTAGTAGCGGAGGTCGAGTATGACGGACTTTACCTCTTCAACTATTCAGCAAGACCTAAAACAGCAGCAATGGCGTATGAGGATTCCGTTCCCGAATCATTGAAGACAGAACGTTTGATGCGCTTGCAGGAGCTACAGTCGAGAATCCAGATCAAGAATAATCAGCGTTTTGTGGGAAGAGAGGTTGAAGTTTTAATTGATAGTTCGAGTTCTAAATCGCCGGATGATTTTTCTGGCTACTCAACGGCCCATAAGAGAGTTAATTTTCCTAAATCCAACAGTCAGTTAGGTAGTTTGGTTAAAGTGAAAATTACCAGATCAGGGAAAAACAGTCTCTATGGTGAAATGATAAAGTAAAAACTTATTAGAATATTGTTAAATTAAGAAAATAGGATATTTATGGAAATTGAAATGAGATTAAGGACGTTAATTCTTGATCCGACGACGAATACCCCGATTGTGATCCTCAAAGAGGTGAATGGGGAAGGTGTCTTACCGATTTGGGTAGGGCCGAATGAGGCGCAGGCAATAGCGTCAGAGATCGAAAAGAATGCAAGTCCCCGACCATTCACGCATGACTTATTTAAAAATCTGCTCAATCAGTTGGATGCCTATCTGACGAGAGTCGTCGTGACGGAGTTAAAGGATAATACCTTTTATGCGATTCTTGAGATCGGTAAGGATGATGAAAAGTTATTTTTAGATGCCCGTCCCAGTGATGCCATTGCGTTGGCGCTTCGGGCTGACTGTCCGATTTTTGTGAGAGACGAAGTCTTACGGCAGTCTCGTGTCAGCGAGGAAGTTGACTCCGATGAGTTTTCGGTATTCGATGATGACGATGATGAGGAAATTGAATGGCCTGATGAGCTGGGCGATCTGACAGATTATAAGATGTAATAAATAGTAAAAAAAAACGAGAAACGGCCTCAGCTATTCGTTGATGTCGTTTCTTTTTTTATTGGCAGGGCGAAATTTAAGCATCACTCCCACTGAGCCTCGCATTCGTGGCAATATACCTGTAACTTATTGTAAAAGAAGACTCTTAACGGCGAAGTCGGCGCGCCGACAAGCGAGAGTTTTTGATTTAACGCGTTGTTTTAGAAAATTTTCAAGTTTACAGTGGTGGTAGGGAAGTTGACAACCAACCTTTCCTTGCATAGGATGCCCTTCATCAAATGTCAAAATATTAATCGAATTTTTTACGAGAGGAATCTGATTGCAAGGTATTGCTATCGCCATCGCTAATCAAAAAGGTGGAGTCGGTAAGACTACGTCAGCTATTAATTTGGCTGCCGCTATGGCTTACAAGGGGAAGAAGGTGCTGCTCGTTGACCTCGACCCGCAGGCCAACAGCACGATTTCTTTTCTTGATCTTCACTCTGTGACCATTTCAGGGTATGAGTTTTTAACGGAAAATGACTATACTTGGAAGGATATTGTCCAGCCTTCAACGGTTGAAAATCTTGATATTTTACCGGCCAGAATCAGTCTGGCGAAATTAGAAGGGAAGCTGGTAGGTGAATTAGATGCTCCCTTCAGGCTGAAGGATCGGCTCGACAGCGCCAGAAGGTATTATGATGTCATTATCCTTGATACACCACCGACGCTGGGGTTAATCACTGTTAATGCTTTGGTGGCAGCTACCCATTTGATTATTCCTATTCAATCCTCCTATTTTGCGCTCGAAGGGACTGATGATCTGCTTGAGACAGTTCAGCGAATCAAGGCGCGTCCAAACCCGCATCTTGAAGTTTTAGGCGTACTTGTGACGCTACTGGATAAACGCACTACGTTATCCAGAGATATTTTTGATCAGATTCAACAAGTTTTCGGAAGCAAAGTTTTCGAGACGACTATTTCCCGCTCCGTCCGACTGGAAGAAAGTCCGGCGTATCGGGAATCCATTTTTACCTTTGCGCCCGGGTCAAGTGGGGCCATTGAGTACGCAAGTCTTTGCGAAGAGGTATTACAACGTGTCAACTAAACGAGGATTGCCAGCATCGCTTCAGATGCGCCACGACAGGCATTATGTAGAAGAGCTTTCCACCCGCAGTGGCGCTCCCATTGGACGGATGATTGCGATTGATCGCCTGGAGCCGAATCCTAACCAGCCTCGGATTGAGATTGGTGACCTGACAGAACTAACCGCCTCAATCAGCGAAAAAGGTGTCCTGGAGCCACTCCTTGTACGACCTTCCGAGGTTGGGGGAAGGTTCATGATTATCTCCGGGGAGCGGCGCTTTCGGGCTGCGCGTGAAGCTGGCTTACGCGAATTACCTTGCATTGAAATGGATGTGGACGATCGCGCCGTCGCGGAAATTGCGCTGATCGAAAATCTTCAGCGCAAAGACCTCACTACTTTTGAAGAGGCTGATGGACTGGTGGTGTTAGTCGAACGGTTTGGGTACACGCATGAAGAAGTGGCGAAAAAGATCGGGAAATCGCGCTCTTCCGTGACCGAGTCATTGTCTATTGCGTCACTGCCAGGTGATGTCCGTGAGTTATGTCGGCGCGCCGACATAACCTCTAAGTCATTGATCTTGCAGATAGTAAGACAGCCAACTAAAGAGTCAATGGTGGATTTCCTGACCAAAGTTGCTGAGCGCGGGATGACCCGGGATGAAGCTCGCAAAGAGCGTAGTAAAAAGCCCCAGAGGTCCCAGCCTTTTATTTTCAGGCATCAGGCTCCGGGGCGTGAGTTTTCGTTCGAGTTAAAATTCCGGCGCTCACAAGTTGAGCGTGAAGACCTGATCCAGGTACTGGAAAACATTTTGGAAATGGTCAGAAAAGAGAAAGGCGAGGAGTAGTCTCATTTCTTTTTGCGCTGTTCGGCTTCGTATTTCTGCTTCAGATTCTTTGACCATTTTTCGATGTACGGCTGCAATGGCTTGAAGGCCTTCGCTCTCCACCCACCATTTCTCTCCCGCCAGATGATAAAATATTTATCCATATAATTTTTGACAGCATTCTCGAATTGATGCTTTTTGATTCCGTGTCCCAGGTTTAATTGATAATGCTGTGCCTGAAGTGAAAAAATCAGTCCGGTCAGATTCGCTTTAAAGTTAAGCTTGGAGGCGAATTTTTTGAAAAATGAATCGTTCGCCGGAACGAGGACGCCAAGTGCGATTTCAAAATAGGGCTGATCGGTCCCAACTTTGGGATGATAGAGTCCGGGTAATTCCTGAATATTCGGGATTTGAATTCTTTGTTGCGGGGAGATGTAATCAACCAGAATTACCTTATTTAATCCTCGCAAATGCTCCAGAGGGATGACATCGAAAGCTTTCTGGATTATTTCTGAGGTGTTTGCCGGAGCTTTAACCGAGGCACGATTTTCAATTTTGACAGCCATTCCTTAATTTTCCTTCTGTAGTTGGTTGAGTTGTTTTTTTAATTCTCGAATCTCTTTTTGTAGTTCAGGGAGTCGGGCAAAGATCACGGAGGCCTTCAGCCAGTCACGATTTCCAATGGCAGGATAGCCCGAAATTACCTGGTTGTCAGGAACTGATGACGGTATTCCTGTTTGTGCTGTGGCAATAACATTATTACCAATCGTCAGGTGACCCGCTACTCCGACCTGACCACTAAGGATTACATTGTTGCCGATTTTACTGCTTCCAGCGAGTCCGACCTGCGAGCAGAGCAGCGTGTTTTCCCCGACCACCGAGGCATGACCGATCTGTACCAGATTATCAATTTTGACCCCACGTTTAATGATGGTTGTACCAATTGTCGCGCGATCTATGGTCGTGCCGGCTCCGATTTCCACCTCGTCTTCAATGACCACGATGCCAGTCTGAGGAATTTTCTGCCACGAAGAATCGTCGCGTTTGGCATAGCCAAAACCATCAGAGCCGATCACGACATTGTTTTGAAGAATAACATTCTGACCCACTTGACAATATTCGCGGATGACACAATGAGAATAGACTTTCGTATTTTTCCCGATCATTGCTCCTTCGTAAATATAGGAGAAAGCTTCAATCGAAACATTATCAGCAATAGTAGCATTCGCTTCGACGACCACATAGGGTCCAATATTAACATCCTGGCCAATAATTGCAGTAGGTGAAATGATAGCAGTTGCGTGAATTCCCGCAGTCTGATAACGTTTTAGATGGAAAAATTCAAGACAAAGAGCAAAAGTAAGGTAGGGGTTTGATGAGATTATTCCAGATTTATTTTGTAAGAGGTTTTCTGCTGAGACGATGATTGCGGCTGCTTTGGTGGTGCTGATATATTTGGCATATTTAGGATTCGATAAAAAAGTTAGCTGATTCTCGTCAGCTTCTTCAATGGGAGCGATACCGCTGATTATTAATTCGCCGTCTCCTCTCAGGTCACACTGTAATCTATCCGCGATTTCTCGTAAGGTGTAATTCATTGAATGATTGTTTGCTCCGATGGATTTAAATACGAATGTAATGAGACTGGCTTTTGAGGTCAAGTCTAACGGGTATTATTTATGGCTCAACTTAATTATTTCCATGAGTATCTTTCATTTTTGAGAGTTGAAAAAGGATTATCCGAAAATTCATTGGCAGCCTATCGGCGTGATTTGCATAAATTGGAGCAACAATGTTCCATTAGGGGAGCATCAGTTTTACTCATTGATCGGAAGATTCTGGTAGATATTATCGCCAGTTGCAAATTAAGTGGGGATAGTGATTCAACTGTTTCAAGATTCACTTCAGTCACGAAGGGATTTTATCGTTACCTGCTACACGAGAAATTAGTTGAAGTTGATCCAACTTCTTATCTTGAGTCACGTAAACGATGGCAAACATTGCCTAGATTTCTTTCACAGGCTGAAGTCGAGCGTTTACTTCAAGCGCCGGATCTCAGTTTAGATGAGGGCTTGCGTGACCGGGCGATGTTTGAAGTTTTATACGCCTCCGGGCTGCGGGTTTCTGAATTGATTGGGTTAAAGCTGGCTGATATTGATTTTGAGAGGGGCTTTTTGATTTGTTTTGGGAAGGGAAGTAAGCAGCGTCAAGTTCCGCTTGGGCAATCAGCGTTGTCCTATTTAACCCGATACATGCCAGCTCGCCTGCGTTTGCTCAGTAATCATAATTCACATCGGCTCTTTATTGACAAAAGCGGGAGAGTGCTCACCCGTCAGAAAGTTTGGTTAATGATTAAGGAATATGGTCGAAAAGCCGGCATTGATTATATTACTCCTCATTTACTCAGGCATAGTTTTGCGACAGTCCTGCTTGAGAACGGAGCTGATCTGCGTTCCGTACAACTTTTGCTGGGACATGCTGACATTGGCACGACTCAGATTTATACTCACCTCACGGACGATAAAGTGAAGGATTCGTATCAGAAGTTTCACCCCCGAAGTTAGCGCAGGTCAAGAGAAATAATTGACACTGATTTAAGGGTGTGTAATCCTGTCCCCTTTTAATTCGCTTTGTTTAGCTGTCAAGGCCAGGTTAAGACCGAATAGCCTCGCTGATATAATCATTTTTTTGCATTTCAAATTCACCAATTTAAGTTTATTGACAAGGAGAATACCAGATGAAATCACAGGGAAATTTCCTGTTTACTTCAGAGTCTGTCACTGAAGGCCATCCCGATAAAATTGCCGATCAAATTTCGGATACAGTTCTGGATGAAGTCTTGCGCCAGGACCCCAAAGGGCGTGTCGCGTGTGAGACTTTTATTACGACCGGACTGATTGTGATTGGCGGAGAAATCACTACGAATGCAGTCCTTGATTACTCGAAATTAGCCCGTGAAACCGTCAAAGGGATCGGCTATGATCGTGCTAAATATGGTTTTGATTCTGAAACCTGTTCCGTGATCTGTACGATTGATCGTCAATCACCTGATATTGCGATGGGCGTTGATACGGGCGGAGCTGGAGATCAGGGATTGATGTTTGGCTACGCCTCAAATGAGACCGAAGAATTGATGCCGCTGCCGATTCAGCTTTCCCATAATTTAGCCAGAAAGCTAAGCACTTCGCGCCGGGATAAAACCTTGAGCTATCTGCGTCCTGATGGAAAATCACAGGTCACTGTTGAGTACGATAATGGTAAGCCCGTGCGGATTGATGCCGTGGTAATCTCCTCACAACACGGAGAAGATGTTGAAACTGAACGTCTGCGTGAAGAGATTCTGGATGTTGTCATTAAGCCCACGCTGCCAGCTCATTTAATTGACGCTAATACCAAATATTATGTGAACCCAACGGGACGTTTCGTCGTTGGTGGACCAATGGGCGACACCGGACTGACGGGAAGAAAAATCATTGTTGATACTTACGGTGGAGCCGCGCCTCACGGCGGCGGTGCTTTCTCCGGCAAAGACCCGACAAAAGTTGATCGTTCAGCTTGTTACATGGCTCGCTACATTGCCAAAAATATTGTGGCTGCCGGCATTGCTGATCGTTGCCAGGTGCAACTTGCCTACGCGATTGGCGTGGCTGAGCCTGTTTCGGTCTATGTTGATTGTCACGGCACCTCGAAAATTGACGAAGCAAAACTGGCTGAGATTGTCCGCGCGAATTTCCAGTTGACTCCCAAAGGAATTATTGAGTCGTTGGATTTACGCCGTCCGATTTATCAAAGAACTGCTGCGTTTGGGCATTTTGGACGCAACGAAGAAGGTTTTAGCTGGGAAGTCACGAACAAGGCTGCACAGTTGAAATCTGATGCCGGTCTCTAAATTTTGAAAAGTTAGCAATTAATTATTTCCAGGAGGAAACTTTGGATATTAAACATGAAGTAAAGAATCTTCAGCTCGCACCGGAAGGTAAAAAGCGTATTGAATGGGCGGAGCAAGAAATGCCTGTACTGCGGATGATTCGTGAGCGTTTTGCGAAAGAAAAACCGCTCGAAGGTCTACGGATGGTCGCTTGCGCACATATCACGACCGAGACGGCCAATCTGGCGCGCGCTTTTAAAGCTGCCGGCGCTGATGCGGTACTTATTGCGTCAAATCCTCTCAGTACACAAGATGACGTGGCGGCGGCCTTGGTCGCTGAGTACGGCATTTCTGTGTATGCGATGAAGGGTGAGAGCACTGATACCTATCGCAGTCACGTTCAAATTGCGCTGGATCATAAGCCACAGATCATTATTGACGATGGCTCTGATGTCGTCGTGACGTTAGTTTCTGAGCGTCCAGAGCAAATCCCGGATGTCATTGGCAGTACGGAAGAAACTACGACCGGAATTGTTCGCTTAAAAGCGATGTTCAAGGATGGACGATTAAGCTTTCCGGCCATTGCGGTGAATGACGCGCAGACCAAGCATTTCTTTGATAATCGCTATGGGACTGGTCAGAGTACGTTGGACGGCATTATCCGTGCCACGAATATTTTGCTAGCCGGCAAATGCCTCGTCGTAGTGGGCTACGGGTGGTGCGGCAAAGGGGTGGCGATGCGTGCGCGTGGGCTTGGCTCCAACGTGATCGTAACCGAGATTGATCCGATTCGTGCTTTAGAAGCAACCATGGACGGATTCCGCGTCATGCCGATGAATGCAGCCGCCAAGGAAGGCGATATTTTTGTGACCGTGACAGGGAATCACCACGTCATTGATATGCCGCATTTTGAGCTGATGAAAAACGGCGCGATGGTCTGCAATTCAGGGCATTTCGATGTCGAACTGAACCTCGTTGCTTTGGCGGATGCCTCAGTCAAAAGGGAAGACCTGCGACCCTTCGTCGAAGGATTCACCTTGAAGAGTGGCAATCGCATTATCGTACTTGGTGAAGGTCGCTTGATTAATCTGGCGGCAGCGGAAGGTCATCCTGCCAGTGTGATGGACATGAGCTTTGCGAACCAGGCGCTTTCGGCTGAGTATTTAGTCAAAAATAAAGGCAAGTTATCTGCCGATATTCACCTGCTCCCGAAAGAAGTAGACGCTGAAATTGCGCGACTCAAGCTGGCAGCGATGAAAATTTATATTGATGAACTCACACCAGATATGGTCGAGTACATGAATAGCTGGCAGATGGGAACCTAACTTCTCTGCAAGAACTGTAGGGCAGGTTCCTCAACCTGCCCTACAAG
>JAYVRW010000223.1:0-17978 GCA_043775925.1 Blastocatellia bacterium | reverse complement strand
AACCCGAAACTCAAGACTTGAGACTGATCCCCCTCGAAACGCAAAACCCGAAACTCGAAACTGTCTTGCGGCTCCGCCTTTCCCTCTGCGATGCGACTCTTTTGGGTTACGCCCGTTAATCAACCGAATGCCACTTAATTTTATTGAAATCAACCTGCAATGGCTCCTCATCAATTTCGCGCTTCTTCCAAATCCTCGCGCTCGACCAGCGATACTCATTCAGCTCTTCTACGAATCCTGCCCGCACAGGATTTTGATGAATGTAATTCACTTTCTGCATAAAAACATTTTCGCTGAAAATCGAAAATACATTGGTTTCACTTTGTCATAACGAATACCGATAACCGCGTTTTTACACATTTTAGAGGAGCGGCTTTATAATATTGACCGGGAAGAAATCCACGAATATACGGATGGTTTCGAGTATATCAGAAAAATTTTGGTGAAGAATTTGATAAGAACACCATTCATTGCATTGAGTCGTGTTCAAATAAATTTGCCTGGAATGAACTACAGTGGATAGCTCGTGTGGCATAACTGCTTTTCAGTATCGGTGATTTTTATTTATGAAAACTTTAACATTAACCATACCTGACATTGTGGACGTAGATAATCGAGGCCTTGCAATGCTGGTTTCGACAAAACTTTATAAACAGGGAAACCTTTCGCTCGGACAAGCTGCTGAGGTGGCAAGCCTGAGCAAGCGTACATTTGCAGAATTATTAGGTAGCTACAACGTGTCTATCTTTAAGTATCCCGCGATGGACTTAACAAGAGATGTAGAAAATGCCTCAAACAATTATTTCTGATACCAGTTGTTTTATTGTTTTGTATTCCATCCATCAAGCCAATTCTGGCAAAAATTAAACAAACAAATTTTCATATTTCGGCTGACATTGAACTTGAAGCATTGAAAGTCGCCAGCGAATTAGCCGATTAGCTATTTTGATTGATGACTGGAATCTTCAGGCTAAAAAAGATAAGAGTAGGCAGACTTAGTCATTCTTCACTGATATTTTTTTGGCGTGAGTGTTATATTTGTGGTGTTGGTTCCTACAATTACCGTTTTGCCAAGCTGAGGAAAAACCATGACGCGCATAAAATTATTATCGTTATTATTTCTACTGTTTCTAACCACTAGAAAACTGAGTGCGCAAGCTGACAACTCAGAATTTTTTGAGAAGAAAATTCGCCCAGTCCTGGCTGAAAGTTGTTACAGTTGTCACTCCTCAAAAATGAAATCCCCCAAAGGCGGACTTGCCCTTGATACCAAAGCCGGAATGCTCAAAGGTGGTGTTTCCGGTGTCGCGGTTATTCCCAGCAAGCCTCAGCAAAGCCTTTTATTACGGGCTATTCGGCAAACTGATTTAAATTTAAAAATGCCTCCGGGTGACAAATTATCTGATGCTGTGATTGCGGATTTTGAGCAATGGATTACGCTGGGAGCGCCTGATCCTCGAACGGACGTTGCAGTTCCTACGGCGACGCTGAGCGGGATTGATTTCAATAAGGGAAGGCAGTGGTGGGCGTTTCAGCCACTGCGTGAAACGGCTGTCAGTAGCCATCAGGCTTCGTGGGGAAATACCAAGCTTGATAGTTTTATCCTCACGCAACTCGAAAAAAATAAACTCAAACCTTCGGTCGAAGCGGAGGCACGAACGCTGATTTTGCGGGCTTACCTTGATCTCACTGGATTAAAACCCAGCTACGAAGAAGTCGAAAAATTCGCGCTCGACCAAGACCCGAAACGTTATGAAAAATTGATTGAGCGGTTGCTCAGCAGCCCACGTTATGGCGAACGTTGGGGACGGAACTGGTTAGACGTAGCTCGCTTTGGCGAAAACGGCGATACGGGCGGCAATCGTCAGGCGTATCTGTATGCTTGGCGCTATCGAGATTGGGTCATCGAATCCTTCAATAATGATTTGCCGTACAACACGTTTATCAAGCAGCAGCTCGCCGCAGATTTAATGCCTGGGACTTCGCGCAATGATTGGCGTGCGCTGGGATATTTGGGGATGGCTCCGTCGGAGTGGAAAGAACGGAAACTGTCGAAAGAGTTGATTGATAATTTGCTGCTGGAAGAATGGGACGAGCGCGTAGACGCCGTTGGGCGCGGGATGCTCGGTCTTTCGGTTGCTTGCGCACGTTGTCACGATCACAAATTCGATCCGATTTCGCAAAAAGATTATTACGCGCTGGCTGGCGTGTTTGCTTCGACATCTCCGGCCCTCTTGTCGCTGCGTGAAATTGATCCGAGCCTCGAAACGAAATATTTAGCGGCGCGTCATCGTGTCTCCGAATTGAATGGATTGCTCGGATTTTTGACAGAAGAAAAAACTCTCGATCAAACCATCGCCAAACCGAAGGCCGAAGAATGCCGCGTCGAAATGTCCAAAATAAAAGCCGAAATGGAGCCGCTTCAGGAAAGCTATCCTGAATTAGCCGGATCGGTGATTAAGATTGGCGCACAGAAAAAAGAAGCCAACGCAGTCAAGACCAAACCCGATCCTGCGGTTCTGGCGGCGGCCGCTGCGAAGCGCGCGGAAGAAGAAGCCAAAGCGCCTTTCATCAACGGCGTACAAGATGCCGCGATGGATTCGGATGGTTCGTATTCTGATTACACGCCAATTGTCATCAAGCCCGGCGCAGTGCGCGATTTGCCTGTCTTTGCGCGTGGAAATTCTGCCTCACCCGGTGTCATCGTACCGCGCAGATTTTTGACGGTGCTCTCAAAAAATCCGAACGAAGTTTTTGTTAAAGGTTCGGGACGTTTAGAATTGGCGGAAAAAATAACTTCAGATGCAGCTCCGTTGGCGGCGCGTGTGATCGTGAATCGTGTTTGGGGATGGCATTTCGGCAAGCATTTGGTGCGGACGCCGAGCGATTTTGGAGATCGCGGCGATAAGCCGACGCATCCTGAATTATTGGATGATTTGGCAGCGCGATTTGTCGCGAACAATTGGTCAATGAAATGGCTGCATCGCGAGATCATGCTGTCCGCCACGTATCGGCAATCCAGCAAACCGCGCACCGAGGCAGCGGCGATTGATGAAGGAAATCAATGGCTCTGGCGCATGAATCCGCGCCGAATGGATGCTGAGAGTTTGCGCGATTCTTTATTGCAAGCAGCGGGAGTTTTGAGTTTAGAGATGTACGGCCCATCACTAAGTTTGGATTCATCGGATAACACGCGGCGCACAGTCTACGGCAAAATTAATCGTGGACGCTCCAGTGATATTTTATCGTTGTACGATTTTCCAAATCCGTTCCAGCATAGCCCCTCGCGCGGCTTGACGATTACGCCGTTGCAGGAATTGTTTGTGCTGAACAGCCCGTTTATCAAACAACTGAGCGCTATGCTGGCAAAGTCTGTAGAGGTTGAAACGGATGTGAGCGCACGAGTGAAGATTTTGTATCGCAAAATTTTATCTCGTGACCCAGGTGTGGCTGAAAGTAAAGCGGCAATCAGCTACATTAACAGCGCGAACCTTGAGCAATTCGCACAGGTTTTATTGGCGACGAATGAAGAAGTATTTTGGCCTTAAATTTTTTAACGCAAAGGATCAAAGGGACAAGGGGGCAAAGAAAATTTAATTGTTTTTATCTTTGTTCCTTTGACCCCTTGCCCCTTTGCGTTGAATTCCTTTTCTAAATCTTATGAATCTTAATCAATTTTCACGACGCAATTTTCTATCAACAATGGGCGGCGGACTCGGATCGCTCATGCTTTCGGATGTCTTGTCACAACAACTAAATGCACAAAACCTGCCTGCGCCGCATTTTCCGCCCAAAGCCAAGCGCGTCATCATGCTTTTCATGACGGGCGGCCCGTCGCAGATGGACATGTTTGATCCAAAGCCTGCGCTGGAAAAATACGCGGGGCAACGTCCTGCTGCCGTAGACCTGCGCACCGAACGCAAAACAGGCGGACTAATGCCTTCGCCGTTCAAATTTAAAAAGTACGGAAAAAACGGAATTGATGTCAGCGAATTATTGCCAAATCTTGCTGCCAGCATTGATGACCTCTGCGTAGTCCGTTCGATTTACAGCTTCAATCCGAATCACGAACCTGGACGCAATTTATTTTTTAGCGGCATCATGACTTCGATGCGTCCGACGATGGGCGCGTGGATGTCCTACGGACTCGGCTCCGAAAATAAAAACCTGCCTGCGTTCGTCGTGCTCAGTCCGCAATCTGACAGCCTGTGGACGAGCGCCGGATTTTTGCCTGCGCAATACCAGGGGACGCAATTTAATAATGCCGAAACTGATCCCGAAAAAATGATCAAATTTCTGCGTAACAAAGACCTCGACAAAGACGCGCAGCGCAAACAGCTCGACGCAATTCAAGCCTTGAATAAATCGCATTCCGAATCGTTTGGCGGCGACGCTTTTCTCGAAGGTCGGATCAGAAGTATGGAAACGGCGTACCGCATGCAATTCACCGCTTCGGACATTTTTGATATTCGCAAAGAACCAGAATCCATTCGTGAAGAGTATGGAAAATCAACCTACGCCAATGGTTGTTTATTAGCGCGGCGACTGGTTGAAAGCGGTGTGCGTTATGTACAGGTGCATCACGGCCCCGGTCAACAATGGGACGATCATGAAAATTTAGAAAAAGGTTTACGCGAACGCTGCCCCGATATGGATCGCGCTTCGGCGGCATTGATTCGGGATTTGAAACGGCGCGGATTATTGGAAGACACGCTCGTCATTTGGGGCGGAGAATTCGGACGCACACCCGTGTCAGAAAAAGGCAATGGACGCGACCACAACCCCTACGGCTTCACGATGTGGATGGCAGGCGGAGGCGTGAAATCTGGAATCGTGTACGGCTCGACGGACGAATTTGGTTTCAAAGCGGAAGAGAAGCCTGTTTCAATTCACGACCTGCACGCGACGATCATGCATTTGCTGGGCATAGATCATGAGAAGTTGACCTATCGGTATGCCGGGCGGGATTTTCGATTGACGGATGTGTATGGGAATGTAGTGAAAGATTTGATTGCGTAGTGTGACGCTTTGGCGAAGATAGGGAGGCAGGGTACGCATTTTGTATTGATCAAACTCAAGCAACTATCGAAAGTGAAGTTCGTATTTTGTATTGCCAGATGTGATCGGTAACTTACAGAAAGTTGCTATACGATTGATTTTACAGAGGATAAATACGGATTTATTTCCTGTACTGCATACTTATACTAGTTTTACTTTATTTAGAAACTCATCAAAAGGTGCGTATATTTACAAGTTGTATGCCATTTTATGAGAACAGTGCTAACTTGAAACTTTCGCAATTAGATCAGACTATTATTACTATACATTAGACAATTAAAAATTAATTATCTGCTATGGACAAAAGCATTCAAACGAATAATTTAAAAAGAAATGTAAGCCAAGTTTACCTTTCACTCGTCCCTTTTTTGCTTACTATAATTGGATTGGGAGTTGGCTATATCAGTTATAAAATATATTTGCCCATCTGGATTACTAATGTTTGCCTTATGGTAACTGCTGCATGGTTTCTTGGTGGGCATGTTATTAAAAACAATGATGCTGAAAGGAAACACCTGGCCGCTGGTGCATTTTTTCTGATTGTTCCATTTATACTTATCTCTATGTTTTCTGGCTTGGGACCTCCTCCTGACACACCTGTAGGATGGGTAGCAACGGCTACTGAACAACAGGCAAGATATTTAATGCTGGTTATAGCAGGATTGTTTATAGCTTTTGGATTTTCTGTATTAAGAGAACAATTAAAAGATACCAAGGGAGGTTTTTATTCACTGCTTGGTTATACTGCTATAATGATAGCAATTCCACTTTTTATTATTAATATGATTTATTGGGGTACATATTTGGTTGAATTATTCAAAATAGTCATGGCATCAAGTTCAGAAAAGATGCCCGAATGGTTCTTACCCACCAGGAAAATATTTGGGTTAATATCTTTGGTAGAAGTTGCACTTACATACTTAGCAATAGCTGCTTTTGCTGCATCACTGAGAGCTGTAGGTTGGTTAAGCAAAACTGCCTGTCGCATTTATATAGTAATAAGTTTTTTAGGGTTTTTAATCATGGCGCTATCCTTTATTAAACCCTTAGAAACAGTGAGTGACATTGCATCGATTCCTGCCATTCCATTTATCATGCCATATTTTATGGGTATTAATTTATTGAGAAGGGCAGGCAATAAAAGTGACTGATGATTAATCGTTTATACAAAGTTTCGTGCTGAAAGCGGAGGATATATCTTCGTGGCGGAAGCAAAACGGCATACAACAAAAGTATTACTGCAAGTGGGACTTGACCTCGTAATCTTCGGCAGCAGTAACATGGCATCTTTCGTTCAGGCTGGACAAATATCACTGAACATTTTATCTTATCTTGAAAAACACAAATACACATATCGTTTTTTTAGCGTTTCTTTTCCTTACATTTTATGGACTTGGCGCAAGTTTTATGGACAGATTTGTTGGCTATGAGAGTTGGGTAGATTTAGGAAAGTATATTTCTGTTTCTGATTTCGGCAAATGGCATACCGTAACAAGCAGGAATATTATTAAGGTCTTTGTCGTACCTATGAGTTTTAGGACATTATTAACTATTGCCTTATTTTGGTTTCGACCGACCATTATTTCCCGACGATATATTTGGGTTTTACTAATTTGTCAATTAATAGCGGCAGCTTCAACATCTTTAATTCAAGTTCCAATTCAATTCCAATTGGACAAAGAAGGATATTCACTTGACCTTCTTAATCGTTTACTTTCTACCGATTGGCTAAGAAAAATATTGTTAGTTTTAGAAGCTGGAATAACTATCTTTTTGACAAATAAGATTTTAAACCAAAATAAAATTAACACTTATGCCTAAGGACAACTGTGGGCACTTGACTTAGGACGCGGCGAAAAAAAAAGAACGAACCGCCAACATTGTATTGGCAAAAAGGGGCTGTCGGAAGTAATTGAACTTTCGGAATTCTATTGTAATTTTGTGCTAAGACCGGGTAGGTGGAATTGTATTTCCCCCATTTTACCAAGACAAATAATCTAATTATTTAATGCGCTCATCCTTATCAATCACGCCATCCCTGATTGAAATGATGCGGTGTGAATAAGCGGCGATGTCGGGTTCATGTGTGACCAGAATAATCGTATTGCCTTTGTCGTGCAATTGTTGCAGGAGACTCATGATTTCGACTGAGGTCTTGGAGTCAAGGTTGCCCGTCGGTTCATCGGCGAGGATGATGGAAGGATTGTTGACGAGGGCGCGGGCGATGGCTACACGTTGGCGTTGTCCACCGGACAGTTCATTCGGCTTGTGTGACATGCGATGTCCTAACTCGACTGATTCCAGCGCCTGTTTCGCCATCTCTAATCGCTTAACGGAAGGTGTGCCGTTATAGATCAAGGGCAATTCGACATTGTGCAAGGCGGAGGCGCGTGGCAGTAGATTAAACGTCTGAAATACGAAGCCGATTTCTTTATTGCGAATCCGGGCCAATTCGTCATCATCCATTTCTGAAACTAACTTGCCGTTCAGCCAATACTCGCCCTGCGTCGGCGTATCAAGGCAGCCGATCATGTTCATCAGCGTAGATTTACCAGAACCAGAGGGACCAATAATAGCCAGATAATCGCCTCGCAGAAGTTCAAAAGAAACTCCGCGCAACGCATGAATTTCTTCACCGCCCATAACATACGTTTTCCAAAGATTATCAGTGCGGATAAGGGCTTCCCCTTTGGGCGTTGGCAGAGCTGGGGCATTCTTAGTTTGCGTGTCGGTGAGCATAATAAAAAATTGGGAACTATTAGCAGTAAACAGTTAATAGTTCCATTATCTGTTTACTGCTAACTAAGGCGTTCATTACTTAGCTTTATCGTCAGCGGCTTTTTTGGTTTTGTCTTCAAGTTTGACGACGGTATTATTTTTCAAGGTTCGAAGCTGGCGATACGGGCCAATAATAATCTCTTCGCCACCGCTCAAGCCTTTGGTAATTTCAATGTCGTTATCGCCTGTGATGCCTGTTTCGACGGGAGAGAAAACTGCCTTCTTATCTTTGAAAAGGAAGACCCCCTTGATCGTCTTTTTCTTTTCGACGACTTTATTCGGCGCTCCAGCTTCAGGCGAAGGCGTTGGAGTCGGTTTTGCTTCGGCACCGGATTTTCCTTCCTTGTCAAGTTGCGTTGGATCGCGTTCAACCAATGATTGCAGTGGAATTGAAACAATATTTTCACGGCGATCTGTATAAATCGTTGCGGTTGATGACATGCCAGGACGAAGTTTTTCGCGGACTTCCGGCGCCAGATTGACTAGGCGAACGACAACTTTAAACTCCTTCGCGGATTGATTACCTGAATTGCCTGTTTGCGAAATGTCTTTCCCATCTCTAGTTGTAGCGGAGGCTGCGCGCTCGACCACATCACCATCAATTTCTTTTTCTCCCAGCGCATCAACTTTGATTTTGGCTTTCTGCCCGACTTTCACATTGCCAATGTCAGTTTCGTCAACTTTAACCTCAACATTGATCGTGGACATGTCTGCGATGATGACTAAAGGTGTCGAAGAGAAATTGGCGACCGCATAAGTTCCAACCTCAATTGGTTTATTGGCGATCACGCCTTCAATTGAGGCGTACTGTACGGTTTTACGTAAAAAGTCAGTCTGACTGCGCAGACTGGCTTGTTGTTGCGCGACACGTGCTTGCGAGGAACGCAGGGAAGCTTTGTTTTGATCAACTCTTAGCTTTGAGTCCTGAATTTGAGATTGCGCCTGATTCACGCGAGCTTTCGCAGCATTCACAGAAGCGGTGGCGGAATCCAGTCGCGCCTTAGCCGAATCAAAAACAGCTTTGGAAATAATTTGCGCTTCCAACAGTTCAGCGTTTCGTTTGTATTCAATGTTGGCATTGGCCTGATCTACCATCGCACGTTCGAGATCGGCTTGCGAAGAATACAAGGAAGCAGTCGAAGTGTTGATCGCGTTTTCTGCGACAATGATCGCAGCATTTTGATTTTGGACATCAGCCTGAGATGCTCGCAAGGAGGCTTCCTGTACCGAGACCGAAGATTCCTGTTGCGTGGGATCAAGTCGGACAATTTTCTGACCCTTCTTGACGAATTCGCCTTCCTTGACGAAAACGTCGGTCACACGTCCGGGGACTTCCGCCGTCAGGTTGATTAACAGAATCGGACGGACTTCGCCGTTGGCGGTGACTTTTGATTCCAGCAATGGTCTTTTTTCGACCTTCGCGGTTTGAATTTCCGGTGCATCCGTTCGTCGTGCCATCACTCCACCGGTAATGATCGCAGCAACTACTAAAACTAATCCGAGGGCAATAAATATTTTCTTTTTCTTCGAGACAGCCATGAGAGCAACTCCAAATTACTTAAATAGTGAACAGCTTTAACTGCGAGATAATACGAAGGTAGCAGTGCAAGTGTTTCAAGAAAATCTTGAAAAATTAAAACGCGAATTGTAGTGGTAGCAACGAAGAGAAACAAGTGAAGGACACATAGTTTAGACCTCACTTTGAATTGAAGGCTTGAAGCTGATCAGTGATTTGCTGCGCAAGGCTTTCAGGAGCCACTTCGTCTGAGACAGAAAGTTGTAAATCTGCCAGTTCGTAAACAGGCTTTCTGGATTCGTAAAGCTGACTGGCTTTGGAGTGGTCAGGCGCCAGTGGGCGAACTTTCGCATCCTGTTGAATGCGTCCCCAGCATAGCTCGAACGGTGCATCAATCCAGATGGAAATTCCGGCACGAGCGATTAACGAGCGATTGAATTCAAGGGTGAAAGCGCCACCGCCCAGCGCGAAGACAGAGGGATTATCGAAAATACTTTGTTGCAGACATTGTGTCTCAACGGTGCGAAAAAACGGCTCGCCACGCCGCTCAACAATTTCAGCGATGGTGGTTCCCGCGACCCCTTCAATGGTCTGATCCAAATCTACAAATGGACGAGTGAGAAGCGTAGCGAGTTCGCGGCCTACGGTAGATTTACCACAACCCATAAAGCCGACGAGAAAAATGTGTGGTTTTAATAAATTCATTTCAAGAGTTACAAGCACCAACGCGAACAAAGACGGACAGTTGAAACGTGCCACTATAAAAAAGAATATTTTTTCGAGCAAGAATCAAGCTTGTAAACTCCGCATCAATTCATAAAATTCCGGCAATGAGACCGAAGCGGCATCGGCTCCGTTGATAGTTGTAGCCCCATCGGCCATCAGTCCCGCCACCGCGAAGGCCATTGCGATGCGGTGATCGTGATAGGATTCTACCGTCGCACCTTGTAAGGTTTGTTGACCGCAGATCGAAAACCCATCTTCGAATTCTTCAATCTTAATTTTCATCCTTCTCAGGTTATCCACAATTGATCTGATCCGATCACTCTCTTTCACTCGTAACTCGTGAGCGTCATAAATGGTGAGCGTTCCATGTAGCTGCGTCGCTACAATTGCCAGAATTGGGATTTCATCAATCAGGTTGGCAATGACCTCACCGGTGAGTTTGATGTCGCCGGAAAGCTCGGCAGAAGTGACGACAAAATCGGCTACGGGTTCACCATGTGCCAGGCGTTGATTTTGAATTTCGATGCTGGCTCCCATTTGGCGCATGACATCAATGAGCGCCACGCGGGAGGGATTAATTCCAATATGTCGAATCGTCAGCAATGAATTCGGGACTATCGTGCCCGCCGCCAGAAAAAATGCCGCCGAAGATAAATCTCCGGCGACGGTGTAATCTCCCAACGGTTGCAGGCTTTGCCCCCCTGTAATTGAGATTTTCGTCGCACCATTCTCTCGCTCGACCGTTAATGGCACTCCGCATTCAGCCAACATTATTTCCGTATGATCTCGGGTCGGAGTTGTTTCAATCACCGTCGTTGTGCCTTTCGCAAATAATCCGGCCAACAAAACGCACGATTTTACCTGGGCACTGGCAATGGGAGGTTGATAAATAATTGAGCGAATATTTCCACCGTCAATGTGCAGCGGAGCAAAATTATTTTCACGCGCTAAAATCCTGGCATTCATCAAACTTAGCGGCTCAATAATTCGTTTCATCGGACGCCGCTGGATACTGTGGTCTCCGGTAATTTCAGTTAGAAAATTTTGTCCCGCCAGAATTCCTGACAGCAATCGAATCGTCGTCCCCGAGTTTCCCACGTCGAGAATTTTTTCCGACTTTTGCAGACCGTTGACGCCAACCCCTTCAATGACAATAGAATCAGAGTCTTTGGTGATTTTGACGCCAAGGCTGGCGAGGCACTCCAGCGTACTTTGACAATCCTGCGCAGAAGAATAATTGCGCAGGCGGCTGATTCCATTTCCGAGCGTAGCGAACATGGCGCTCCGATGAGAAATGGATTTATCGCCCGGTAAATGAAAGTCTCCGCGTAGTTTTGTCACTGGTTCGAGGGTGATGGTTTGGTTATTTGATGGCATAGCTAATCTTCACTTCCTTGACACTGGTAAAATAGCTATGTTACATCCCAAATGTATGAGCGCAAAGCGACTCACACATACCAGGCATACCGAAAAGGGATTTGATACTGTATGAGCCTCGCTGAAAAGCTGGTCGAAATTTCAATTGGCAGCAAACTGGAACTGATAGACGTTGTTACTCTCTCGGCTGACCATCTGTGCAAGCTGGCCGGATTTGACGAAGAAGAGCAGTACCGGGTTAATCTTTCCGTCCGTGAATCTTTGGCGAATGCAATTGAACACGGCAATAAATTTGCTGATCATAAAATGGTTGAAATCGTGCTCAGACTGAATGAGCAGTTCTTTAGCGTGACCATTCGGGATCACGGCGAAGGCTTTGATCCGAATCAGGTGCCGAATCCCTTAGACCCGCAAAACCTGCTTAATCCTGATGGTCGGGGCATTTTGTACATGCGTTCATTTATGGACGAAGTTACCTTAATTCGTCACACTGAAGGTGGGATGCAAGTCACGCTGATCAAAAATCGTATCAGTGTTGTGACTGAAGGATAACCCGATGCAGTTGCAGATCAACGAACGTCAAATTGGAAATATTGTCATTCTGGACTTGATTGGAAAAATCACCATTGGTGATGGCAGTAATCAGCTTCGTGATGCTGTGAATAGTCTGCTTGAAAGTGGTCAGTGTGAGATTGTCCTGAATTTTGTGGAAGCTGGTTATATTGACAGTTCAGGCATTGGCGAATTGATTTCACGGCATACCACGACAAAAAATCGTGGCGGCCATTTAAAGCTTTTAGCCCTTCCCAAAAAAATTCGAGACCTTTTGACAGTCACGAAAATCCTTGGCGTGTTTGAAACCTTCGAAGATGAAACGCAAGCCATTATTAGTTTTGGAATCATTGGCGAAGTTCCCGGAGTGCAGTAAAGAAATTATTTGCAGTGTAAAAAATCAAGGGCAGAGAATTGTAATTCTCTGCCCTTGATTTTTTTATATTCTGGTAAATTAAGTAGAAAAAGTAAATGACAGTTGGAGGCAAAATCGTTTTTAAGGGTGGAATCTGATGCAACTGACAAGCTGAGAATTTCTATCTCAAATATGGATAATTAGTTTTGTTTCTAAAAGGTTAGAAACAAATGCAAAAAATAAGTTGACAAAAAAGGTAGATATTGCAATCTCCGCGCTGTCCACTACCTATACAGAGTAACTGATTTTGAGACCTGACTTGATTTTTTATTAGGATTGCGTTTTCAATCCACCAGCTCATTTTCACAGCCGCCACTTTAGCCACGCCCTTCACTCACTCTGAAGGCCTATGCGAAAGCAATGGGGACGCCGAGCGCGCCTTGCTTTGGCTCATTTTGGGAGACGTACTGAGATGCTCACTGCGCTCACTCAGCTCCGAGTCTGGCTCACCAACCTGATCATCATCACCCTTGTTTATGCACCTGCGATGGCATTTCTGCCGATGGGGGAAAAAGAGGTGGTCGGAAGTCCGTGGTCGGTGGCGGAGTTTCAGACCGCGAAACCCGAAACCTAAAACTAGAAACTGCCTGTAGCACCGAAAAGGATCAATCGCCAATTGGAAGCACGGCGCCAAAAACTGAAAGTGCAGGACCAGGAAAAAGAAGCAAATCCGCTCTACCACGAGGCCGATCTGCCGAATGATGCCAGCTATGCCAAACGACGAATGTTAAATTTGATAACGTCAAGGGCAGCGATCATCCGAATGCGGTGGCAGGCAAATACAGCGGTCAGAAATTCAAATACGATGAACTGGGGAGAGGTGTCGAGCAATCCAATATTCTGATGGTAGACTGTAGTTTCAATCCTGACGCAGCCGAAACGGGACAGGGCGGCTTTGTCTTCACCAAAGCCAGTTTTGACGGGATGAATCGGACGGCGGCGGTGCAGAAAACGGACAATACCTACATTTTCTCGGATTATTCGGTCTGTGGCTGTGCCGGAGGTCTCGTCAATACGACGTATGACGAAAAAGATAATCAGAAAGTCAGTGAATCCGATTTCCTGAGGAGCTTGAAATATGCCAGAGAATTTGAGCCAATCACAGCCCAGATGCGGTGGAGAGCACGTCTAACAAGAGCTATGCTTATAACTACCGGAACCAGATGACAACCAAGTACGGCAGCAATTATTCGCAGTGGGGTTACAGCTTTGACAACTTCGGCAATCTGACCAATGGGATGACCTTCCCGAAAATCGGCGCGAGTGATGTCCCCGTCAACAACCGCCCCGGCAGCTACGCCAGTGGCGGGACGACGATTAATTTCACTTACGATCAAGCGGGCAATATGACGGCAGCGGGAGCGACGAGCTACCAATGAGACGGTGCGAATCGCTTGAAGAGTGTCAATAGCGGGACGCTCGGTAGTATCAGAGTTTCAGCCGCGAATTTCACGAATTCGCATGAATATTAGATGGCTTCAGCGATTGAGGTTTTTTGGATTCGGGGTTGATGATGAACGGATGAGGCAAGCTGGAAAGGCAACCCAACACGCTTAATGGTGATTGAAAAATAAAAGCCGTAATAAAAAATCGTCAAACAGACTGACAATCTGTTTGGACAGGCTCACAGCCTGTCATACGTTTTACGGTATTCATTTTTCAAAGACTATTAAGCGCAGACGGAATCGGCGCAACGCCACGATCCTAATGAGAGCCTGCTCGGAATCTGAAACAGAAGACGGGGTAGACAGTCTCACTGATGACCACTGATCGCAATCAACCAACATTCGTCAATGATGGCGTTCCAATTTCCACCTTCCTTGAGAATTACCATAAGGGTGAGTTTTCGTATTTTTCCACCATAAAAACTGAAGCCCTGGATTTATAGATAAGGACAAGAGGGCGTTAATTTTTCATGTTGATTGACCGCATCTGATTATCGTTCACTAATTTTCCAAGGTAAAGTTACCTCAATTTTTCACCAAAATAGCCTTTGATGTACTAATTTCAGTCATTAATTTTAGTTAATATTAGCGGGAAGAGCTTATATTATTTTGGTAAGTTATTTTATATCAGTAGTTTACAGGTTGTATTTTTTTTGAGTTAGAATACTTGACAATGAGATACTCAAGTTTTATTATTCGTTTGTGCTTAGATGCTGGTAAGGATTGATAAAGGGAATTATTTAACCAATTTTTTGGAGGTACGAAACGTTATGAGTTATGCAGTAAAATGTGAGCCATACACCGATTTGGGCGGCTTCAATAAAACAATGAATGATTTGAACAAGGTTTTTGGTGCGAACTTCTCGCGGATTTTTGAGGATGCGGGAATTACCAAAGGGAACTGGTCTCCGGCGGTGGATGTTCGGGAAGATGAAAATGGAATCGCTCTCGAAGCGGATTTGCCGGGGCTGACGAAAGACGATTTTGAGTTGTCTATTGAGAACTACATTTTGACCTTGAAGGGTGAACGCAAGTTCGAGAAAAAAGCTGAAGAAGCCAATTATCACCGAGTTGAGCGTAGCTACGGAAAATTTGTCCGCACGTTTACTTTGCCTTCGACTGTGGACGTGGACAAGGTCAAAGCAGATTTCAAGGATGGTGTCTTGAGCGTCTCATTGCCTCGCAAAGAGGAAACCAGGCCGCGTCAGATCAAAATCGAGATTGGGACTGAAGTGACGGTGTGAAGTAGTTAGTGAGTTGGTAGTTGATCTCAGACAGGATTTGCCGGATGATTCGACCAGATTTGCGAGAGACATTCTTGTTAATCCAGAAAATCCAGTGAATCCTGTCAATTTTTTTCTGTAAGGAAAAGCAATTATGCGATTAGATAGATTTACTTTGCGTGGACAAGAAGCCGTGGAAACTGCCATCACGATGGCGGAAAAAGTCGGTCATCAACAGGTCGAACCGGAACATCTGCTGCTGGCTTTAGTAGATCAGACGGAGGGACTGACTCGCCCGATTTTTGGCAAGATCGGTGCGAGCGCCAACGCACTTCGGGTGGAACTGGAAGCCGCGATAAAAAAATTCCCCAACGTCACGGGCGCACAGCAAAGATTTTACAGTTCGCGGACGAATACAATCTTCTCGCAAGCGCAAAAAGAAGCTGATGCTTTGAAGGATGAATATCTCTCAACCGAGCATCTTTTGATGGCGATTACCGATGAAAAAAATGGAGAAGCTGGCAGGCTCATGCGCGCTCACGGAGTTGATAAAGCTTCGCTCCAAAAAGTTATTAAGCAGATGCGCGGAGACTCTCGCATTACTTCCCAAAATGCCGAAGAAAGTTATCAGGCATTATCAAAATATTCGCGTGATTTAACTGAATTAGCACGTCAGGGCAAGCTTGATCCCGTCATCGGGCGTGATGACGAAGTGCGTCGTGTCGTTCAGGTTTTATCGCGCCGTACCAAGAATAATCCGGTGCTGATTGGTGAACCTGGTGTCGGTAAAACAGCGATTGTGGAAGGTCTCGCGCAGCGCATTATTAGTGGCGATGTACCCGAAACTTTGCGGAACAAAAAACTGGTGTCACTCGACATTGCGCAAATGCTCGCAGGTGCGAAATACCGTGGAGAATTTGAAGAGCGGCTGAAGGCTGTGCTCAAGGAAGTTGAGAATTCCAACGGCGAAATTATTTGTTTTATTGACGAATTACATACGCTCGTCGGAGCCGGAGGAAGTGAAGGCACGGTAGATGCTTCGAATATGCTCAAGCCTGCGCTGGCACGTGGCGAACTGCGTTGCGTCGGAGCTACGACGCTTAACGAATATCAGAAATATATCGAAAAAGATAAGGCTCTCGAACGTCGTTTTCAGCAGGTTTACGTTGGTGAACCGAACGTTGAAGATACGATTGCGATCCTGCGCGGCTTGAAAGATAAGTACGAAACGCATCACGGAGTTCGCATCAAAGACGCGGCGATTGTCGCGGCGGCGATGTTGTCGAACCGCTACATTACGGATCGGTTTTTGCCGGACAAGGCGATTGACTTGATTGACGAATCGGCTTCAAAACTGCGGATTGAAATTGATTCGTTGCCGACAGAAATTGACGAAGTTGAGCGCGATATTATTCAACGTGAAATTGAACGTCAGGCTTTGCTGCGGGAAGAGGATGCGATTTCCAAAGAACGATTGATTAAAGTTGAGCGGGAAATTGCTGATTTACGCGAAAAATCCGGTACGATGAAAGCCAAATGGCAAGCCGAAAAAGAAGTCATTGAAGGCATTCGCGGGGCGAAAGCGGAACTTGAGCAGGCAAAAGTGGAAGCTGAGCAATTTGAACGCGCTGGCGATTATGGGAAAGTCGCCGAAATCCGCTACGGCAAAATCGTGGAATTACAAAAGAAACTGGATGTCGGACACGAAAAGTTGACCACGCTGCAAAGTAGCGGACGAACTTTGAAAGAGGAAGTCACGGAAGAAGATGTCGCCGAAGTTGTAGCGAAATGGACAGGCGTGCCGGTCACGAAAATGCTCGAAGGCGAGATGCAGAAATTAGTGAAAATGGAAGAGCGGTTAAGCTTGCGAGTGGTCGGTCAAAATGAAGCATTGGTCGCGGTTTCAAATGCTGTGCGCCGTGCTCGTGCCGGATTGCAAGACCCGAAACGCCCCGTCGGTTCATTCATCTTTTTAGGACCAACGGGTGTCGGAAAAACTGAAACGGCGAGGGCTTTGGCGGAATTTTTGTTTGATGACGAACGTTCGATCGTCCGGCTGGATATGTCGGAATTTATGGAAAAACATTCGGTCGCGCGATTGATTGGAGCGCCTCCAGGCTATGTTGGATATGACGAAGGCGGCTATTTGACGGAGGCGGTGCGGCGGCGTCCGTACTCGGTGGTGCTGTTTGATGAAATCGAAAAAGCGCATCCTGATGTCTTTAATATTTTGCTGCAAATTCTGGATGATGGACGCTTAACCGATGGTAAAGGACGCACGGTAGACTTCAAAAATACCGTGATTATTTTAACTTCGAACATTGGTTCACGCGAAATTCAGGAATTGAACGACGACGAAGCTGCCATGCGCGAAGCCGTGATGGAGCAATTACGGTTCAACTTCAAGCCGGAATTTCTGAACCGCGTAGATGACGTGATTATCTTCAAACGCTTAGGTCTGGAGCAGATTAAGGCAATCATCAAAGTCCAGCTTGTTTCGTTGAAAAAGATGCTGGAAGATCGCAAGATTTCTTTGGTTTTGGAGCCTTCGGCGGAAGAATTGCTGACGGTTCAGGGCTACGATCCGGTGTACGGTGCGCGTCCGCTGAAGCGAGCAATTCAAAGCCTGATCCAGAATCCACTGGCGATAAAAATGCTGAGTGGCGAAGTTAAACCCGGCGATACACTGGTTATTAAAGGCAATGCAGATAGCGGGCAGATGGAATTTCTTGCGGAACAAGGCGCGTCTGCGAAAGGATGAAAAGGGTTGAGTAGAAAGTGCTGAGTACCGAGTGCTGAGTATTAACAGCGGAATTCAAGGGAAAGCCGCACCATTAGGATGATGATTTTCTTGCTTTCGCTGGCTGGCAATGTTAGATTTGCTCGCC
>JAYVRW010000222.1:0-18021 GCA_043775925.1 Blastocatellia bacterium | reverse complement strand
CTGTTCAAGCAAATTTCGATCTACACGTGTTCTGCCGCGGTCTGATAAATTGTGCTGCTCCCATTCGTGAACGTAGACGGGAGCACCGGAAATTTGTTGTAACCAGTTGGCTAATCCGCAATGATCTTCGTGTGTATGCGTGAGAATGATGCGCTGAATATCTTCAATGCGAAATCCAAGATTTTTGAGCTGAGAAGTTAGCGCGGCAATGGCTTCGTCGGTTTTTGGTCCGGTATCAATCAGCGTGATCGGGTCTTCTGCGACTAGATAAATGTTGATCGGACCAACCGGAAACGGAGTTGGGATGATGAGTTTTTGGATGCGCATTTAGAGCATTTTCCCGCAAAGGGACAAAGTCGCAAAGAAACGCAATAAAATTAGACTTCTTGTCCCTTTGCTTCTTTGTCTCCTTGCGGTAAATATCAGGTATTTTATAACGCTACTGCCTGTTCCGCCCACACTTGAAATTCACGATGTTTATTGATTTCGGCGTGAGATTTGATTTCACCGGAAGCAGTTTTCAAAATGTGCTGGAATAATCTTTCGCCCACTTCTTTAATGCTTTCCGTGCCGTCAATAATGCCGCCAGCACTTATATCAATATCATGCTTCATCCGTTCAAATGTTGCTGTGTTCGATGACATCTTGACGACCGGCGCGATGGCATTGCCGATGGTTGTGCCGCGTCCGGTCGTGAAGACTACAATATTTGCACCGGAAGCAACTAAGCCTGGAGTTGATTCCTGATCGTAGCCGGGGCCTTGCATCAAATTTAATCCGCGTTCTCTGACCCGTTCGGCGTAATTAATAACCCCTTCGACACGTGAAGTTCCGCCTTTGGCAATCGCGCCTAAAGATTTGATCGTGATGTTAAGGAGTCCGCCCGCTTTGTTGCCAGGGCTGGGGTTTTCATTTAAGACGCCGCCAAATTTTGACGCGTAATCTTTGTACCAATCTACCAGCGCATAAACTTCACGCCCTGTTTTTGCATCTTTGGAGCGTTGTGCGAGTAAATGCTCAGCGCCACAGAATTCAGGAATTTCGGTCAACAATGCAGTTCCGCCATTGCGAATCAATAAGTCAGAGCAAACGCCCAATGCAGGATTGGCTGACAGTCCACTGAAGCCGTCCGAGCCTCCACATTTCAAACCTAAAACTAATTCGCTGGCAGGCACGGGAACGCGGGCATTTTTATTGGCTTCTTCCAGCATTTCTTCGACGAATTGCAGTCCGCGTTTGATGGCGGCTTGTGTACCTCCTTCGTCCTGAATGCCAACTCTGGCGACAGGTTTCCCCTGCGCCAAATTATGTTCGCCGAGGTATTTCGTCATCAGTTGCATGTTCGTTTTTTCGCAACCGAGATCAATCAGGACGACGCCGCCGACGTTTGGATGATCGGCGTAATTGGCAAGCGAGCGCATCAGAATTTCAACGGTTGAGCCGTCATTGCAGCCGCAACCTTTGTTGTGGGGAATCGCCGTGACACCGCTGACGTTGGGATATTTCTGTTCGTTCCAGAGCGTGAATTCCGCGAGCATCGAAATCTGTAGAGCTTCATGCGAAGAACACATCGAAGTTGGCACAATCAAAATCCAGTTGCGCGTCCCGACCCGACCATCCGGGCGACGAAAGCCCCTAAAAGTCGAGAGTTCCAATTCATCAAAATAAGTTGGCGGGGGAGTATGTAAGTTTTCGGAAATTTCGCGGACAATTGGCACGTCATTCGACATGTTATTCGGCGTGATCGGATCGCCTTCATTGATGCCCAGCGAAGTGCCGATGGGATGACCGTATTGGCGGACGAATTCTTTGGCGGGAATTTCTCTGGTAGCGAAACGATGACCAGGGTTGACATCACCTGTTACCGTGATGATTTTTCCGTTGAGGTCTAACTTTTCTCCCGTTGAGACAGGAGTTTTGACTATCGCTAAATTGTCCAGCTCATTCACGACAATCGCGTAGTCCTTCAATAATTCAATACTCATTTATTCTCCAACAACGCTAAATTTTGTCAGTCTCTGCTGACTTAATTAAAAATCAAAATCTGCGAATAAATCCGCAACAGGCATTGAAAATCCAGGAACGACTTCTTCACCATCCAACAGATCACCAAGTTGTAAAATTTGACTCCGCTGATCATGCCGATAAACTAAAATTCTTTGATCTAGTGGACTGATAAGCCAAACTAAACGACAGCCACTGGAAAAATATTCATCCAGCTTTTGCATGATTTCCCACCAGATGTCAGTGGGAGAAATTACTTCGACAGCTAGGTCTGGTGCGCCCTCGAAGGCAGTAAATGAAGGGCGTTTTTCAGCAATTCGCTCTTTCACAACGAATGACACATCAGGTTTCCTAATGTTGCCTGCGCTCATTCGGAAAGAGCCGCTGGATTCCAAAACGACGCCAAGTTTTTTTTCTGCGACCTGATTACCAAGCCGTCTGGTCAAAGTAGCGGCGATGTATGAATGTTCCATACTTTCGGATTCTTTCTCTTTTGGTTCTCCATCCACCAATTCATACTGCTTATCGGTTTCGCTCGACAATTGCTCTAACGCTTCGTCCGTCCAAACTTTTGGAAGCGTTGTAACCGTGTCTGCGAAAATTGTATTTTGTGCCTGCATAAAATTTTTACTGCGTAATGTCTTTCAAAAATTGATTATACAACGCTTCTGTTTTTTCTTTGCTCAACTTGCCGGAGTTGATGATGATGCGGAAGCGCAGGGTAATTTTTTCTCCTGGCTGCAAAGTATAATTCAAAGTCTTTTCGCCTTTGGTAAATTCTTTCGCTCCAAACGGATTCGCGGCGAAAAGCCCGTAACCACGTGCGTGCCAATATGTCGGATACGTTGGATTTTTTGGATGATCGAAGATGCCAAGCACGATGTCTTCGCCTTTGATATTTCCGCTCAACGTCATCCATTTAGCGCGTGTTCCCCAACCATCTTTTTCTCCCATTTTGCCTTCACTGGTCAGGTATTTTCCGTCTACTCCGGTGTTATCCAAAGTCAGAACTTTGGTCGGAACGCCATTGGCGTCAGTGAAGATTTCGGGCTTGGTTGATGGCTCCTCTAATTGACGAGCGACGCGGATGCCGAGTGCGCCTTCTTTGCTGTCATCGAAGACTACTTTTTTATCCTGTGCAGTCAACGTAATAACCCGGTCAATGATGCGTAATCCGGGAGCCGAGCGGAAAAACATTTGCTCATCCTGCTGCATAATTTTTGCGCCACCCGGCATGATCCAATCCATGACTAAATTTACCGAAGCTGAGTTTGATCCGTTCTTAATCTTGCTGAATGAGCGATGCTTGATGACGCCCATTTTGGCGGTGTCGTATTGCGTCTTGATGGAATCAGGCGGCGTGTTCCAAAAATCTACGCCGTTGATGCTGCCGTAATTGAACCACGAAGAAACATGATGCGGATGATCGGTGCGCTCACCTGGAACTTTGACCAGCGGATAGCTGCGCGTCACGACTGTCCCTTTCGCGGTTTTGAGCGGATAGATGATAGGTTTCTTTTGATCGTCCCAAAAACAATACGAAGTGAACAAATCGCCGTCTACATAAACGTCAAGTTGTTTGGCAGTTTTTGATTCGACAATTTTGACGCCCTTGCCACCAGCAAAGGTCGCAGGGATGATGATTAAACTTAAAATGAGCGCGAATAATAGGGTGAGTTTCATTAGATTTCTTTTGTCTCAGAAAAAAGAGGAGAGACGAATACATATTCATCCCTCATCCTTCCAGCTTCATACTTTACGTTGTAACTACTTCTTGTTTGTTATCGTCGAACGTGACTTTCTTGCCCGTTTTAATTGCGGCAATCGTCATACATAACGCGACGGAATGATCGTAGGCCGCCTGAATATCGGCATTCGTTTTTTTGCTGCGTGAACGAACACATTCCATCCAGTTTTTGACGTGCGCGACGGTTTGTTTATCTACGCCGGTGTTCGCGGCGGTTTCGAGTCCGCCCTCATCGGACAAAGTGAGCGGCTCCAACAGGTTTGCATTCATCTTCATCTGCGCTGCCATCTTCGCGTCCAATCCGCCTTCTGAACTGACTTTATTGGTGTCGAGATTCAGCGTTCCGCCGTTGGAGAAATAAATTTCTTTGACATCACCAGCGGCGTTAGTTTGCCGCGAAGCATACAATACCTGAAAGCCCTTGTTCGTTTTGGGATTTGTATAATCAAACGTCGCCGTCATCGTATCCCAATTTGTACGCCCATCTTTCCAAAGATAAATGCCGCCATTGGCGACGACACTGGTTGGATGATGAATGCCTGTGAACCAATGTACGGTGTCAATTTGATGAACCATCCATTGATCGGGGATGCCGGAAGAAAACGGCGAGAACAAGCGGAATTCCAAATGTTTACGCGCATCGAAAGGAATCTTCGGATCACGATTGATCAAAAATCTTTTCCAATCGGTATCCTGTTCTTTCATTAGCGGGACAACATTTGGACGACGCCAGCGACCAGGCTGATTCACATTCCAAGTCATATCAGCAAACACAATGTCGCCGAACTTTCCTGAATCCAAGTATTCTTTGGCGCGCATATAACTGGTTGTTGAGCGGCGCTGCGTCCCAACCTGAAAGACCTGCTTCGCTCCGCCAATGACTTTCAAGGCTTCACGTGCATCAGACATTGTGCTGGCGAATGGTTTTTCGCAATACACATCTTTGCCTGCTCTGACGGCTTCGGTGGCGTGATAGGCGTGCTGAAAATCCGCCGTAGCGATCATTACAGCATCAATATTTTTCATCGCATAAAGCTCATCCGTGTTGCGAGCCATCGCAATGTCTTTCGACTTCGCCGTGAATTTATTATTCCCTGCGATCTTCGCCGTACTCGTTTCGCGGTGATGTTTCCAAATGTCGCAAACCGCCACGAGTTCAAAATTCATGGCGTCAGCTAATTGCATAAACGCGGGAACCAGTGAACTCATCATGCGGTCGCCTGCGCCAATAATAGCGATACGGATGCGGTCATTGGCGCCGCGTGTAGGTCCAACACTCCTCGCAGAAAGGCTGCCAACGGTCACACCGGCCGCCGCCGCAGAAGTGGTTTTCAGAAAATCTCTTCTTGTTGTGGTGCTCATAAAAAAACTCCTTCAGAAAATGTGCCAGCGGGCGATTTGCCGGTGGCAAAATGTTGTGAGTGAAAGCGTGGAAAACTTTTTCGGAGCGTGAAAAATCGTTCTGCGAACAAGTACTTTAGAAGAGCTACAGGCTGATGTCAATATTTTGGCTGAATGGTATTACCAATCGGTTTTATCAATAGGGACAACGTGAACGATAGCTTCCTTCACTTCGTTGAGAAAACGATTGAGGATGGAGCCGTACCAGAAAATTTCCCAGTGCGAACGAGCGGATTGGCCGAAGACCACATGCGTGATTGTATTTGCTTTGGCGAATTGGATTAATTCGTCGGCGACATTTTTACCTTTGAGGCAAACGATTTTTGCGCCGAGTTCTTCGGCAAATTTGACGTTGTCTTGCAGCACGCGTTTTGTTTCCGGCGCAATGCGCGTGCCTGCTTCGACAGGTGTTTCGACATACACCGCATGCCAGTCGGTCGCCAAGCGTCCCGCGATGCGTGCGCCGATGCGCAACAATTTTTTGCCACTGCCGCGTGAAGCCAGACACACCATTACTTTTTCCGGCATTGTCGCTTTTTCAAGACCGGACTGTGCGCGGTAATCAGTGTCCTGCACCGCCTGACAATCGGCGACTTCGCGCAACACCAGTTCGCGCAACACGGACAAATTACTTTTGCGGAAAAAATTGTTCAGCGCCTGTTCGATTTTTTCTACGCCATAAATTTTTCCTTGTCGCAATCGCGTGCGTAGCGTGTCTATCGAAATATCAATGTTGATGACTTCGTCCGCACGTTTGACGAACCAATCGGGAACCGTCTCACGCACACGCACGCCAATTGTGCGTGCGACGACATCGTTGAGTGATTCAAGGTGTTGCACATTGAAAGCCGTAATCACACTGATGCCGTTGTCGAGCAATTCTAAAACGTCTTCGTAGCGTTTCTGATTTTTTGCGCCTGCAAGGTTTGTGTGCGCGAGTTCGTCTACCAAAACGACTGCGGGTTTGCGTGCCAGAATTGCCGCCAAATTCATTTCAGGGAATTTCGCGCCGCGATATTCGATGGATTGCATCGGCACGGTTTCCAAATCGCCAAGTTTTGCCAGTGTCTCGGCGCGTCCGTGCGATTCGACATATCCGATCACAACGTCAACGCCTTGTTTTTTCAGGGCGTGGGCGTCTTCCAGCATTTGATACGATTTGCCAACGCCTGCCGCCGCGCCCAGATATACGCGCAACTTGGAGCGTTCATTTTCCTTGAGCTGCACGAGTAATGATTCCGGCGAAGGTTTTGTGCCGCTGTGCGAAGGTGATTCCATGATGACTGTATCAACAAACATAGCGTTATTTAGGCAGCGGAAATTTACGATCAATTTCTAAATTTAGCAGCAAGACATTGACGCGCGATTCGCCCAGGAAACCAAGCTGACGCGCTTCGGTGAATTGCTGTACGACGGCACGAATATTGGCGGCGGATTGATGACGCTCTTTGGCGATGCGCGGAATTTGGAATTCCGCCGCCGCCGGGGAAATATGCGGATCAAGCCCTGAAGCAGAAGTTGTCACCAGTTCTGCCGGAACTTTTTCTTGGGGATTTTTAGCTTGCAATTTTTCGGCATCAGATTTTACACGATCAACCAACTTTGCGCTCGTCGGGCCGAGATTTGATCCGCCCGAAGCTGCCGCGTCGTAATTCGCTGCGCTTGGGCGCCCATGAAAATAGCTTGCGGAGGTGAATGATTGCTCAATCAATGCAGAGCCGATAATCTCTCCTGCCTCATTTTTGATAAGCGATCCATTGGCCTGCGCAGGAAATAAAATTTGTGCGATGCCTGTCACGGTAAGCGGATACAAGAGACCGAAAATTATGATTGTTGCGATGGTCATTAAAATTGCAGTTCGTAAGTTTTTCATATTTTAGCATTTATAACGTCATATTTTTAGACAGGATTTACAAGATTTGGTGCAAGATTCACAGGAGGATATTACGTGTAAATCTTGTTCTTCAAATCTTGTAAATCATGTCTAATATTTGTACTCATCACTATCAAACCAATCCCAAAACTGTGATGACAACATCAATAATTTTGATTCCAACAAATGGCACAATTACGCCGCCCAAGCCATAAATAAATAAGTTGCGTTGCAACAATTTTGCCGCAGGCAATGGGCGATATTTCACGCCGCGCAGCGCGAGCGGAATCAAAGCGATGATGATGAGCGCGTTGAATATTACAGCGGACAAAATCGCGGATTCCGGTGATTTCAAACCCATCACATTCAACGCTTGCAATTGCGGAAACGTCGCCAGAAACATCGCGGGAATGATCGCAAAATATTTCGCTACGTCGTTGGCAATTGAGAACGTCGTCAACGCACCGCGCGTCATCAGCAACTGTTTTCCGATCTCAACAATTTCAATCAGCTTCGTGGGGTCAGAATCCAGATCAACCATATTTCCGGCTTCTTTGGCGGCCTGCGTGCCTGTGTTCATCGCTACGCCAACGTCGGACTGCGCCAGGGCAGGCGCGTCATTTGTGCCGTCGCCGGTCATCGCGACAAGTTTGCCTTCGGCTTGTTCGCGTTTGATGAGCGCCATTTTGTCTTCGGGCGTAGCTTCTGCCAGAAAATCGTCTACACCTGCTTCCTTTGCAATCGAAGCTGCCGTCAGCGGATTGTCGCCCGTAATCATCACCGTTTTGATGCCCATTTGACGGAGCTGTGCAAAGCGTTCGCGCAGTCCGCTTTTGACGATGTCTTTCAAATACACAACGCCGAGCGGATGATGATTTTCAGCTACGATTAGCGGCGTGCCGCCAGCTTTGGCGACACGTTCGACGACGGTGCGCAATTCTGGTGAAGGCTTAAATCCGTTGCCATTCGTGACATATTTTTCGATAGCGTCCACCGCACCTTTGCGAATCTCGCGCCCGTCAAAATTGACGCCTGACATTCTGGTTTGTGCAGTGAAGGGAATAAATTCTGCTGCGAGTGACAAGCTGGCATCGCAACCGAATTGTTGTTTTGCCAGCGCGACAATGGAGCGGCCTTCCGGCGTTTCATCCGCCAGCGAAGAAAGTTGCGCGACGGCGGCGAGATGATTTTGGTTGATGCCAGCGAACGGAATGAATTCGGCTGCTTGCCGATTGCCGAGCGTAATCGTACCTGTTTTGTCTAGTAGCAAAGTGTTTACATCGCCCGCCGCTTCGACTGCGCGCCCCGACATGGCAAGCACGTTATGTTGAATTAACCGATCCATTCCCGCGATGCCGATAGCAGACAGCAGCCCGCCAATCGTAGTCGGAATCAGGCACACGAGCAGCGAAATCAAAACAAACATGGATTGTTTGGCGTTGGAATAAATGGCGAATGGTTGCAGTGTGACGACCGCCAGTAAGAAAATAATTGTCAGTCCGCACAGCAAAATATGCAGCGCAATTTCATTTGGTGTTTTTTGTCGCTCCGCGCCTTCAACCAGGGCGATCATACGATCTAAAAAAGATTCTCCAGCGTTGGCCGTAATGCGAATTTTGATTTGGTTAGAAAGTACTTTGGTGCCGCCCGTCACAGCCGAACGGTCACCGCCCGCTTCACGAATGACCGGAGCGGATTCGCCCGTGATGGCTGATTCGTCTACGCTGGCGACACCTTCAATAATTTCGCCATCGCCGGGAATAAATTCGCCTGCCGAAACAATGACTACATCATCGCGGCGTAGGTTCGCAGCAGCCACGATTTCGATTTCGCCATTATTTTTCAGGCGTTTCGCGCTGGTTTCGGTTTTTGCTTTGCGCAACGTGTCGGCTTGCGCTTTGCCGCGTCCTTCTGCAATAGCTTCGGCAAAATTCGCAAACAACACCGTGAACCAAAGCCACAACGTGATTTGTAATGCGAAGCCCGTATGCGGCGCGCCTTGCGCAACATCGCGGATGAGCAAGATTGAAGTGAGAACGCTCCCAACTTCGACGACAAACATCACAGGATTTTTCATCATCCAGCGCGGATGTAATTTTTTGATGGCATCCATCAACGCCTGCGTCACGATTTGTGTATTCCAAATAGCTGTTTTTTCTTTTGTCATAATTGCACCGTGTCTGAATCCCGACTGTAAAGAAGGGCAATGAGCTTGTGTGGACTACTGCCGCGAAACTCAAAAAGTTTTCCCCGCTTGCATCAATAAATGCTCAACGATTGGCCCTAAGCTCAGCACAGGGAAAAATGTTAACGCACCTACAATCAAAATTACGCTGACCAATAACGTAGCGAACAGCGGTGTTGTCACAGGAAATGTCCCGGCTGACGGTGGCGCAATTTTTTTGCGGCTCAAATTGCCCGCGAGCGCCAGCATCGGCACGATCATCAAAAAGCGTCCCGCGAGCATCGCCAAGCCAAGGGTTATGTTGTACCAAAGTGTATTGGCATTTAGCCCTGAAAAAGCTGAACCGTTGTTACCTGTACCAGAGGTGAACGCGTAAAGAATTTCACTAAGTCCGTGCGGCCCTGAATTATTCAGCGAACTGAGTCCAAACGAATCTGACAGCGCTGAAATTGCGGTGAAGGTCAGAATCAGCAGCGGAAAAATCAGCGCATACAACGTTGCCATTTTAATGTCATACGCTTCGATTTTTTTGCCGAGATATTCAGGCGTGCATCCGACCATCAAACCCGCAATGAAAACTGAGAGCACGACAAAAATTAATACGCCATATAATCCTGCGCCGACACCACCAAAGACGACTTCACCAAGCAAAATATTGACAAGTGGCACAAGTCCGCCGAGTGGTGTGAATGAATCGTGCATCGCAATCACAGCGCCGCACGAAGCGTCGGTAGTGATCGTTGCAAATAATGCTGCGTTCGCTATGCCAAAACGAATTTCTTTGCCTTCCCAGTTGCCACCAACTTGCGCAATATTTGTGGGCAACAATGGATTGCCGTTTGCTTCTGCCCAGTAGGTCACGCAAACGCCCGCGAACGAGAGTACGAACATCGCCGCAAACACTGCCCAGCCGTGTTTTGCCGAACCTGTCATTCGCCCCAGTGTGTAGGTCAGCCCCGCCGGAATCGCAAAGATCAACAGCATTTGCACAAAGTTTGTCAGCGGGGTCGGATTTTCAAACGGATGCGCGGAATTGGCATTGAAAAAACCTCCGCCATTCGTCCCAAACATTTTGATCGCAAGTTGCGACGCGACCGGGCCTTGCGCGATGGTTTGCGTTTGTCCGGCGGCGTCAACCAATTTAGCAGTCGTGTATGGATTGAGATTTTGGACGACGCCTTGCGAGACGAAAAACAGCGCTGCGATGAAGCTGATGGGTAAGAGTAAATAGAGCGAAGCGCGCACAAGGTCTACCCAAAAATTGCCGAGCGAATTTGCCTCGCGTCGTGCAATGCCGCGAATAAAGGCGACGGCGAGCGCGATACCAACTGCGGCTGAAGAAAAATTGTGATATGCCAAGCCCGCCATTTGTGTCAGGTAACTCATCGTCGCTTCGCCGCTATAGCTTTGCCAATTGGTGTTGGTTGTAAAAGATGCGGCTGTATTGAATGCTAGATGTGACGAAAGCGCTGGGAAATTTTGCGGGTTGAGTGGCAGAAAATTTTGCACACGTTGCATGACATACAGCACCAGCATCGAAACAAAACTGAATAGCAACATGGCGGCGGCATATTCTGTCCACCGCATTTCGTGCGCTTCATCTACGCCAGTGATGCGATATAGCAAGCGCTCGATGGGTCGTAAAAGCGGATGCAAAAATGTACGCTCGCCGCTGAATAATCGTGCTATAAAAACGCCCAGCGGTTTAGTGATAGCCAGCACCAGCGCGAAGAAAAATAAAATTTGTAACCATCCATTGAGTGTCATGTTAGAACCTCTCCGGTTTCAGCAGCGCGTAGGTTAGATAGACTAACAACAGCGCCGCGACGATAATTATGATCAATGTTTCCAAGCTCATGTTCGATTCCTTACAATTTTTCACACGCACGGATGTAGCCCAGTGCGAGCAGGAAAAACGCTACGGTAATGGCGATAAAAATCAGGTCTTGCATAAAATTATTTTGTTAATGCGATTGTGGCTCAGGCTTTACAACGCCGAATCTGCCATAGACTTCATGCTGAATTGGCGTCGCAGTTGGTGCTGCGCCGGCTTGTGCTTTTGTTTGCGCTACCGAAAATCGCCCGTATGGATAAAACGCTGGCGGCGCATCGCTCTCGCATAATGCCAACGTACCGACCGCGACAAATAAAACCGCGAGCCACGTCCAGCGCATTGCGTGTTGACGCAATTGTTTGACTGGCGTTGTTTGTAATAAATAAGCGCGGTGGAGTTTGGACGAATCGGTCTGACGGTCAATCAAGGTATAACGAATGACTAAAGCGATGACGATGACTACGACGACTAACAAAACTTGTAATGCGTGATACCACATAACGCTGCCTTCCGTTTGTTACTGAATCATTTCAGCAACAAACACAGCGTAAGCCTCAGGACGTAAGGATGGCGTAAACGATTTATAAAAAGTTCATAAAGATATGGCTGGATTGCGCTACAAAAAATTTATGATTTTTCTGAGAGGAAGCGATAGCCAACCCAGGGTTCGGTGAGAATGTATTGTGGGTGTGCGGAGTCAGCTTCGATTTTTTTGCGCAGTTGCCCAATAAAGACGCGTAGGTATTCGGTTTGCTCAGTATAGTTACCGCCCCAAATTGCGCCGAGTAATGTACGATGCGTGATGACTTTGCCGCGATTTTGAAACAGGTACACCAGCAAATCGAATTCTTTAGGCGTGAGATGAATTTCCTGTTGGCGAACCAGAATTTTGTGCGCGGCGAGGTCAAGCACAAAATCACCTTCGGCTAAATTGCTTTGCGTGGTGTCTGTGCTGGTTAGTCCCCGTCGCAATGCCGCTCGCACCCGCGCCATCAGTTCATTAATCCCAAAAGGTTTCGTAATGTAATCATCTGCTCCAGCGTCGAGGGCTTCGACTTTGTTATGCTCTTCGCCTTTGACGGAAAGCACAATGATTGGCGTCAAAGAAGTTTTGCGAATGGCGCGGCACAATTCAATGCCATTCATTTCAGGCATTGAAAGATCAGTGACCACTAAATCAGGATTCCAGTCGTGAAATAATTCGAGCGCAGCTTGCCCGTCAGCGGCGGTGCGAATTTCGTAAGCGTGTGCGGTCAGGCTGCGGCGCAACACACGAATAATTTGTGCTTCGTCATCAACGACCAGAATTTTGTTTGCTTTAGTCATCACTCTTCATCACCAACCGGAACAACAAAAGCAATGCGCGTACCGCGATTATGTTCGCCCTCAGTGATCCAGATTTTTCCTGTATGCGATTCGACTATGCCACGCGCAATGGCCAAGCCCAAACCTAATCCACCTGTTGCCGCGTTTGGCTCCATTGTAGCGCGAAAGAATTTTTCAAACACGCGCTCGCGCATCTCTACCGGAATCCCACGCCCTTCGTCTATTACTGCGATTTCTACCATTTCATTGGCAACGCGCTGCGCCGTGATCTTGATGAGCGTCCCTGCCGGAGAATATTTTGCCGCGTTTTCAAGCAATGTGTAAACGACCTGTGCAATCGCTTTGGCATCAACGCGCAGCGCGGGCAATTCGGATTCGGCGGCCATTTGCAGACGATGAGCTTTACATAAGTCTTTGGCACGTTCTAAAGCAGCAGAAAAGATTTCATCTACACCGCACCAATTTCTGCGCAACTGCACGGCGTTCGCCTCCAGACGTGCGAGTTCCACCATGCCTTCAGTGAAATGATTCAGCCGATCCGTTTCTTCGTTGATGATTTCGAGAAATTCTTTTTTGCCTTCAGCATCAAGCTGAAATTCTTCGCCCTTTTCATCATCCAGCAGCGAAGTCACCGCCGCTTTGATTGAAGTCAGCGGTGTGCGAATGTCGTGCGTAACCGCATCCAGTAAGGCTGATTTTAATTGCTCACTTTGGCGCAAGGCTTCGGCGTGACTCGCTTTTTCAAAAGCTGTTTGCAATTCCTCATAAAGTTTTTCGATTTCTTTTTTGCCGCGCTCAGTTTCTTCAGCGCGTCTTTGCGCAAATGCCGAAAGCTGGCCTGCCGTAATCGCGGTGATCATGAAGGCCGCCCACGCGATGAAATTTTGCGGATCAGAAATTGTCCAGGTGCGCACGGGTGGTAGGAAGAAATAGTTAAAGCAGAGCATCGCTACAGCAGAAGCGAGCAACGCCGGATTACGTCCGATAAATGTTGCCGTGAACAAAATCACCAGTAACAAAGCGAGCGCCACCGTCGTCGAATTCAAGTGCGTCTGAAACGGCTCCAGGATGGCAGTAGTGAGCGCGATACCGCCGATGGCTGCACTGTAGCGAAACAGATTGTGCTGCCAAAAGTTATTCATTGTTTGGTAAGCAGCGCCGCTGAATCCTGGTCTAAATAAATCATTGTCTTCGCGTGCGTGCGCAAAATCGAAGCCGGAGCCAGTGGCGAAATCTCGCCTTCGAGACAAGCTTTGACAGCGACAGCTTTGCGGGCGTCCGGCACGACGCAAATAATTTCCTGCGCCTTCAAAATTTGTTTGATGGACATGGAAATTGCCTGAGTTGGAACATCTTCAAAAGTTGGAAACCAGCCTTCCCCAAATTGCTGACGGCGGCAGGCTTCATCCAGCTTGACGATGAGGTATGGCGTTTCAATGTCAAAATCTGCCGGAGGATCATTAAAGGCTAAATGACCATTTTCGCCAATGCCGACAAAGGCTACATCAATTGGCGCCGAGGAAATTGCCGTGCCAATCTTCGCGCAGGTTTCCGCAATATTTCCTTCGCCGTCAAGCAAATGATAATTTGTAATGCCAGTTGGAGTAATGAAACGTTCAAGCAAATACTTGCGAAAACTGGCAGGATGTGAGATTGACATGCCGACGTATTCATCAAGGTGAAACATCTCCACTTTTGTCCAGTCAAGGTCGGGAACTTTCGTGAGTGCTTCCAGAAATTCAAACTGCGAAGCTCCCGTCGCTGCGATGATTCGGGCTGTACCATTGGTGTTGATGGCTTGACGAATTGCCGCCGCCGCTTGTTGTGCAGCAGCTTCGCCTAAAGAGATTTTGTTGTCGAAGATTTCTATCATAATAAGAGTTCGCAGAGAAGAAGTTCGCAGTTCGCAGAAAAGACAGGTTACAGTTTGCAGCTAAAGAAATTCGTCGTAACCTCTAAATTATCGCATCTGTAAACTGTGAACTAATCTTGCTGCGAACTACGAACTTTTCTGCTATGCAATTTCCCGGATTGATTGATTTACAAGTGAATGGATTTGCAGGGATTGATTTCAATGAACCTTGTACGCCGGATCAATTACAGCATGCCATCGAAGCGCAGCGCAAAACCGGCGTGACGCAATTTCTACCTACGATTATTACGTCTTCTCTGGAACATTTTGCAAGTTGCGCACGTGCGCTTGTGAGCTTTTCTGATCCGGCAATGGTCGGCATTCACCTGGAAGGCCCGTATATTTCTTCCGCAGACGGCCCGCGTGGGGCGCATCCTCGTGCCAGTGTTTGCGACGCTTCCATTGAAGATTTTAAATTACGACAAGACGCCGCCGATGGCAAAATTATATTAGTTACACTCGCACCTGAAGTTCCGAACGCCATCGCATTGATTGAATATCTGGTGGCGCACAAGATCAAAGTTGCGATTGGGCATACTGCCGCTTCGCCTGCACAAATTCGTGAAGCGGTGAAAGCCGGGGCGACACTTGCTACCCATCTGGGCAATGGTTGCGCGAATTTGCTGCCACGTCATCCGAATTTTATTTGGGAACAATTGGCGACGGATGAATTGTTTGCCAGCCTGATTGTTGACGGTCATCATTTGCCTGCCGCGACGGTCAAATCAATGATACGAGCGAAAACTCCGGCGCGGACAATTTTAGTGACAGATGCCATCGCCGCTGCCGGATGTGCGCCGGGAATTTATCACTTCAGCGGAATGGCAATAGAGCTGAGTGCGAACAGGCGTGTCGCTGTGCCGGGTGCGCCGAATCTCGCGGGATCATCACTGGCAATGAACGATGCGGTAGCGAATACGGTGCAATTCACGGGATTAAAAATTGAAGATGTCCTGCCGATGGCGTCAACTATCCCGGCAAATTATTTAGGCATCGAACCACGCGGCAAAGTCATTGCTGATTGGGATGAGGCAACTTATTCTTTAGAAGTAAAAACTATCATTTTGTAATTTTTCGAGAGCGGGCGCAGCTCTGGGAGCGCACGCGGCTCGCGTGCGGTTGCGGAGTGAAACGAACGCAACTTCTCGCCAAGGTAACGTAGCTTCGTTTCACTCGCTACGCGCACGCCAGCGGCGTGCGCTCCCAGGTCATCTTATGAAAAAACGCCCCATCAAACATTTGCGCTGGTACATTGCGATTCTGATCTGCTTCGCTTCAGAGCTGAATTACATGGATCGTAATACACTCTCTGTTCTGAAGGTCACAATTCAAAAAGATTTACATTTTGACGATCAGGGTTATGCGCTGATTACGGCGACATTTTTATGGGTCTACGCCGTAGCCTATATTTTCAGCGGCTGGATCGTTGATCGGCTTGGCTCACGGAAAGGATTTTTGGTTTTTGTGACGGGCTGGTCACTGGCAAATATGCTGCATGCTTTTGCCACCGGGGTTGGCAGTTTTCAATTCTTTCGCGGCTTGTTGGCGACGATGGAACCCGCGAATTTCCCCGCTGGAATCAAAGCTGTTTCCGAATGGTTTCCCATGCGCGAACGGGCGCTGGCGGTAGGAATATTTAATGCCGGGACCGCCCTCGGAAATACGATTGCCGTGCCTGTCGCGGCAGCGGTCGCGCTGGCTTATGGATGGCAGGCGGCCTTTGTTTTCACGGGTGCGATAGGGCTGATCTGGGTTGCCATTTGGTATTTTGCTTATCAATTACCGCAAGATCATTCGCGCCTTTCGGAAGAAGAAAAAGAACTGATTCTCAGCGGACGAGAAGAAGAAAATAAGACTGCGCATGAGAAGGTTTCAATCTGGCAATTATTGCGAATGCCTGAAACCTGGGGATGTGCGTTGGCGCGGATGTTGACGGATCCGATTTCTTATTTTTTATTTTTCTGGACGCCGAGTTATTTAGAAAAAGAACGCCATTTTGATTTAAAACAAGTCGGGATGTATGCGTGGATTCCGTTCGCCGCTTTGACACTGGGAAATTTATTCAGCGGTGCAATGCCAAGGTTTTTAATCAGTCGCGGCTGGACTCTGAACATTGCCCGCAAAGCCACGATGTTGGGTGTTTCGCTGGCAATGTTGGTGCTGTGTTTTGTGGTCACGCAAGCTGTTACTCCAGTGATGGCAGTATTAGTTTTGGCGGCAGTCATGTTCGGGCATGCAGCGTGGGGGAATATCATTCTTCCCGCTGAAGTTTTTCAGAAAAATGCGGTCGGGACGGTGACTGGCATTGGCGGATGCCTGGGCGGAATCGCAGGCGGTATTACGCAATTGGTGATTGGCGGAGTGGTTGGGACTTATGGCTACGCGCCAATCTTTGCCGTTTGTTCGGTGATGTATTTAGTAGCTTTGGGCTGCGTCCATTTTTTGATTGGAGAATTGGGTGTGATACGGCAGGTCAAATCTGCGTAAAATGGTTTTTGATCTTTGGCTTTTGGGCTTTGATTCGTTGTGAAATTTACAGGTGAATTCTCGTGATACAAAACCGAAACAGAAACACGCCCTTACTGCGTGCGGGCTTCTGCCTAAAGACAAATTAATTACGCCACTCATGCAAAGACCAAAAGCCAAAGAGCAAAGACCAATTATTTATTTCCCCCGCACCTTTCTATTTTTCCTGGAAGCGTTGCTATTGAAATCTTTTTCCCATGAATTTTCCGCCGCTACCAAATGAGCGGTTAGTAATTCTTTCGCGCGCCGGGCTTCTCCATTTTTGACGGCCTGAAAAATTTGCTCGTGCCAGTCAATCGCGTCCTCTTTGTCCGTGGCACGGGCAATGGATTCGCGGCGTACTTGCAACAATAAGGCCGCTACTGTATTCATCACTCCGCTCATGACTTTATTGCCTGCCGCCGCCGCGATCGCCTGATGAAAAGCAACATCGTGTTTGAGATATTTTTCAGGATCGTTAAGGGATTTTCGCATTCCTTCAATTTCAATCGCAATCGCTTTTAAATGCTCGGACGTGGCGCGTTCAGCCGCCAGCTCGACTAATCCGGTTTCAATAATCCGGCGCGCCTCGAAAAGTTCAGGCGTTGCCGTATTATGAATTAACGTCATGAATTCCATCGGTTCAGCAAAAATTTCCGGTAACGATTCAGCAATGTAAGTTCCCGCTCCTGGCTTGGCGCGGATGATTCCCATCAACGAAAGAGCTTTGAGCGCAGTACGCAAAGAAGGGCGACTAATGCTGAGCATGTCGGCTAATTCGCGTTCTGGTGGGAGGCGGCTTCCAGCTTTTAATTCACCTTGCTGGAGCAATTCCTTGATGCGCTGCACGACAAGTTCTGTAATACCGGACTTATCAATGGGGGCGAGAGAGCGACTGAATTGGATGGTCATAATTGGTTTCGTAATCTGTATAATGGTAAGACCAGAATACTGTAGAGCTACCCGAATGTGAAGTCAATGTAGTAGAAAGAAATTCCGCAGGTTGAGCTAGCGCAGAGGTAGATTAAATATACGGCAAAAATGTAGAACAAGCTGTTAGCCTGTTCAGCGGCCCATTCATGCCGCATTCGGGCAGACTAACAGTCTGCCGTACGTCTATCGCTAATTTGCTCTTAGAGCTAGTCTGAAAAGTGGAGAAAGAGAAAAAAAGTCGTCAGTTAGGGTAGACTTTCGTAATGACAAAAAAACAAAAGTATCCAACCAATCTAACTGA
>JAYVRW010000221.1:0-18214 GCA_043775925.1 Blastocatellia bacterium | reverse complement strand
TTATTTATGCCGCCTGCGCCACCACATGAAATGGAGCCAGCACTTCTTCCAACTTCGCGCGGCTCTCTTTCGTAATCGGAACCATTGGCAGCCGCATCGTTTCTCCGATCAATCCAGCCGCTGCCATCGCAGCCTTCACCGGAGCGGGATTGCTTTCAATGAACATCGTCTTGAACACTGGAATCAAGGCTCGTTGCATCTTCCGCGCTTTGTCCCAATCCCCTGCCAGACAAGCGTGGGAAAGATCGCTGACTTGTTTCGGTAATAAATTTGAAGCCACAGAAATGACTCCGACGCCGCCCAGCGCGATAGTCGGCAAGGCTACACTGTCGTCTCCGGCGAAGACTAAAAAATTCTCATCAGTCAACGAAATGACTTCGCCGATTTGCGAAATATTGCCTGACGCTTCTTTCGTGCCAATGATATTTTCAAGCTGCGACAAGCGTACCGTCGTCTCATTTTCCATATTCACGACGCTGCGTCCGGGAATGTTGTAAAGGATAATCGGCAACTCGCTGGCTTCAGAAATCGCACGAAAATGTTGGTAAAGTCCTTCCTGCGTCGGCTTGTTGTAATACGGCACAACCGACAAAATCGCATCAGCTCCAAGATCGGTGTAGCGGTGGATTTTTTCAATGACTTCGCGTGTATTGTAGCTGCCTGCACCAGCGACTACGGGGACGCGACCTTTCGCGGACTGAATACAAAGTTCGACGACACGCGCCTGCTCCTCCTCGCTCATCGTGACGCTTTCGCCGGTTGTGCCGCACGCGACGATGAAGTCTACGCCGTTAGCGATTTGGAATTCGACGAGACGCAGCAACGCGAGTTCGTCAATAGATTCGTCTTGATTAAATGGGGTAATGATTGCAGTGCCGCAACCGTGTAGTTGATGTAAGTTCGTCATAGCTTTTCCGATAGAGTAAAGGTCACAAATATGGAGTTATAACTAAAGTTAAGTTCCTTCAATTCTTAATCTGGTTTGAATGGGCCTTTGCCTTTTCTTCGCTCACTTTCACGCAATCGCTCATCAACCCAAATGTACACAATCTGTCCAGGTTCAATGGTCCGCAAAGCTTCTAAAGCTTCTGGTATCGTATCAAGCAAATACTCGTAAGTATTGCGATAGGAACGCAACACGACAACAGCGAGATTGAACCGGGACACTTTATTTTGATGATAAAGATTGGCATCTACTGTTATCAACACATCGAATTCGTGTTGCGCTTCCGCCAGCAATTCGCCATTTTGTAAACCTTCAAAATTGCTACCTTTGGCATGCTCAGCACTATGAGGCGCGAAGACTCCTGCTAAATCTTTAGGTAGACACTCATCCAAAAGCAGTTTCATTAATAGTTAATCTCTTCTGCGAGAGAGCCTTCGTCAATGGCATCTTTGATGATGTCCAGAGCAGCAATCGCCTTGGTTCGATCAACGCTGGGAAACTGTCTAAGAAATTCGTCAAGTGAATATCCGGCAGCGAAATGATCCAACATTGTCGCCACCGGGACACGACTTAGCCCAATGACGGGCGTCCCACTCATCCGTGCCGGGTTTTTGGTAATGGGTGGCGCAGTCTTCATTCGCCCGCGATGTTCCGGTAAAGATTCCGCACACTTCACGCTTTCTGCATTTACGATTTCCTGGACTGGCATAATTATTTCCTTTCACTGTGCTACTTATTTTACCTCATCAGCGAACAGTAATTCAGGGAATTCGTAACATCCCTTGCGCCCGACAATCATTTCCGCCGCAATGACTGCGCCTACGGCGAAGCCCTGCCGCGAGCGTGCCGTATGCGAAAAGCTTACATGATCGGCTTCGGAATCGAATCCGACTTCGTGCATGCCAGGAGCGTGTCCGGCGCGGATGCTGACCGAATGTGGCGTTCGGTCGCCATAACTTTCACGCAGTTGTCGCTCGAGACTGAAAGCCGTTCCCGATGGCGCATCTACTTTAAATTTATGATGCTGCTCAAGAATAAACGGATCGTATTCTTCAAATCGCGCAAATAATGCTGCCGCGTACTTAATCGTTTTGAAAAATAAATTCATTCCAATCGAATAATTGGAACCCCACACTAACGCGCCGTTATTGGCCTCAACGGATTGTTTGACTTCATCAATTTTATCGTACCAGCCCGTCGCTCCCACAACCGTTGGAATTCCCAGCGCCAATAATTTTTTAATATTTGCGATGACGGCGGAAGGGATCGAAAAATCAATCACTACCTCAACGCCAGCTAATGTTTCAGGCGTTAAGCCTTCGCCGTTGACGTTATTATCAATATCAAATTTGGCAATAATTGAATGACCACGCGCCAACGCTGTCTGCTCAATCATCTTCCCCATTCTTCCGTAACCAACAATTGCAATTTTCATTATGAATTGATCTTGGGTCTTGGAGCTTTGGCCTTTGGTCTTCAGCAATGCGCTAAAGATCAAAGACTAAAAACTCAAGACCAAAGTCCTAAAAACAAAAAGACCAACGAGTAAACGCTCGTCAGCCCTTTGTATGATTACGATTGAATCGGGGTAACTGTAGCGCTCCACTGCAAAGTGGCAGTGACAATTGCAGGGATTTAGCCCTCACAACCAACCAAATTCTTGTCGCAAAAAAGATTTGGCTTCGGCAGTACTCCCCTTTCACAAATCGTCCTGGAACTTTGCCCGTTCTCAGATTTGTTACTCTTGAAGCCTGCACCTCTACTCGAAAACTAAAAATATCAGCAAAAACCATTCTGCCGAACACTTCGGATCGTGTCAAGATGGACATTTGCTGATTCATCCCGTTCATCGTATGCTGCAAGTATTATCCCAATCACCTCCAAAGGAGTTTTTGACGTTGAGAAATCAAGTTGTTTGGCTTGTCCTGTGTGGGCTTTGGTGGCTTTCAGTCTGTGTGCAGGCACAGACGAATGATAAAAATACTGTTTCTCTGCCGACCGCCGTCGAAACGGCTTTGAGTAATTACCCAGCGATTTGCGCCGCCCAAGCCAACGCGCAATCCGCCGAAGCGAATGTTGATTTAGCCAAAATCGCGTTCCAACCCAAAGTAGATTTTATCTGGCAGCAAAATTTCGCCAGCCGCAATAACGTCTTCGGATTATTGTTGCCACAGGCGACGATCCCTTCGATTTCAGGGCCTGCGCTGGGCACTGGCGGATTCGCTTCGGTTTTCGGCTCTGCTACCGGAGTGTTAGTTTCGTGGGAGCCGTTCGATTTTGGTCAACGCAAAGCAACCATAGATTTGGCGCGGGCAACCATGAATCAAGCCACAGCAATAATCGCAGTCACAAAACTTGATGTTGCTGCGACTGCGGCGGATGCTTACCTCGCCGTCATCGCATCGGATCAAGCTGTGATTGCCGTACAAGCCAATGTCGAACGAATGGAAATATTTTCCAAAGCAGTTCACGTTCTCGTTGATAATCAACTACGTCCCGGAGCCGATGCTTCGCGGATTGATGCAGAACTAGCCGTCGCACGAAATAACGTAATTCAAGCTGAACAAACGGCAGCGTTAGCGCGGACGACTTTAGCCGAAGCCATTGGACAGGCGGGAACTACTATTAACATTGAGCCAAATCAATTTCTTGAATTACCGCCAAACCCAATTACTCCTGTTGCTGATTTCGCTCAGCATCCATTAGCGATTGCGCAACAATCTGCCTTCGATGTCATTCGCGCCCGGCAAACAATTTTAGAGAAAAGCTATTATCCAAAATTCAATTGGCAATCAGCACTCTTCGCACGCGGGAGCGGAGCCTTAACCGATGGACGCTTGAAATATACGCGCGGTTTTTATCCTGACACCGCGAACTGGGCAACAGGGTTGTCACTCAGTTTTTCGCCGACTGAAATTTTTGGTATCCGTGCCAAAAAGAAAATCGAAAATTTCAATTATGTGGCGGAGCAGGCTCGCTACGATCAAACCATTCAGAAATTAAAAGCGCAGGATTCACGCGCCAAAGTTTATTTAGAAGCGGCTCGCAAATTGGCGGTAAATACTCCGCTGCAACTCAAAGCCGCGCAGGAAACTGAACTCAGAATCCGCGCCCGCTATCAGGCGGAACTTGCTACGATTACCGAAGTCGCCGATGCGCAACGATTACTCGCGCAAGCTGAAGTTGATAATACTCTGGCAAAGCTGAGCGTCTGGCGTGCGTTATTGGCACAGGCAAAAGCGAATGGCGAGTTGAAATCATTTCTCGAAATTAGTGGTCGGTGAGCGGGGGTCGGGGGTCGGTTTTGTGGCGACAATTTTATGGTTGCCTCAGAACTCTCAGAGAAAACAAACCGTTGAGTAAAATGAACCGACCACCGTCCCCCGATCACCGACCACCCTCATAAATTATGTGGCTCATCAATACCGCACTCCGTCGTCCCATCACCATCATCGTAGCCGTGATCGGCATCGCGCTGCTATCTGCGCTCAGCCTTTCGCGCATGTCAGTTGACACGTTTCCGAATCTCAATTTGCCGGTAGTCTACGTCGCGCAACCTTATGGCGGGATGGATCCGCAGCAGATGGAAAGTTTTCTCGTGAATTATTACGAGTACCATTTTCTGTACGTTTCCGGCGTCGAACACGTCGAATCAAAATCTATTCAAGGTGCGGGACTCGTCAAGATTTTCTTTCACCCCGGCACGGATATGAGTCAGGCGCTCTCGCAGGTGGTGTCGTATGTCGAACGCTCCAGAGCGTTCATGCCACCGGGAACAGTTGCTCCGTTTGTCGTGCGTTATGATGCGGGAAGCGTGCCAGTTGGCTATTTGACTTTCACTTCTGAGACGCGCGATTTAGGCGAAATTTCTGACCTCGCATTATTTCGGATTCGCCCAGTATTTTCGACATTGCCGGGAGTTTCTGCACCGCCGCCATTTGGAGGCAATCAGCGCACTGTCATCGTCCGCGTGGATCCCGACAAATTGCGCGAATATCAAATGTCAGCGGAAGAAGTCGTCAAAGCCGTCGCGTCCGGCAATACAATTTTGCCTGCCGGAAATGTGCGAATGGGCGATTTGCAACGACTCGCGCCAATCAATTCCGTTGTTTCAAATCCACAGGAATTAGCCGCACTACCAATCCGTTCCGGCAATGGCCCAACAGTTTTTGTGCGCGATGTCGGACGCGTAGAACTAGGCTCTGATATTTTGACAGGCTATGGTCTCATCAACGAACGGCGGACGGTTTACATTCCTGTCACGAAGCGCGCCGAGGCGTCAACATTGGATGTTGTCAACCGCGTCAAATCCGAAGTACCGAATTTTCAGAAGCTGATTCCTGATGACATCAAAGTTGGATTTGAATTTGATCAATCGCAATATGTCAAAAATTCGGTGCGTGGTTTGGCGTTGGAAGGCGCACTTGGCGCACTCCTGACAGGGTTAATGGTGCTGTTATTTTTGCGTGATTTCCGCAGCGCATTAATTGTTGTCATCACGATCCCGATTGCTTTGCTGGCGGCTCTCGTTGGTTTGTGGCTCGCCGGACAAACTATCAACATTATGACGCTCGGCGGACTCGCGCTCGCCATCGGAATCCTTGTAGACGAGTCCACCGTCGCCATCGAAAATATTCACACGCATCTTTCACGCGGCGAACCCAAAGCGCAGGCAGTGCTGGACGCTACACGCGAAACGATCACGCCGCGATTGTTGGCGATGCTGTCAATTTTAGCTGTGTTCGTGCCGTCATTTTTGATGGTCGGCGTATCGCGTTCTTTGTTTGTGCCGCTTTCGCTCGCAGTCGGATTTGCGATGCTGGCATCATATTTTTTGTCGAATACGCTGGTGCCGATTTTGGCGGTTTGGTGGTTGAAGGAAAATCGTTCAGAGTCTCGCCTTGAGACGGATGAAATCACGAATACGCCACCTCAAGGCAAGACTCTGAACGTGCTTGAATCTTTGATGAAAATACGTTGGATGGTCTTGGGTTGCTACATCCTCATCGCCTCGCTAACACTTGTCTTTATTGGTCGTAAACTCGGCACTGACATTTTTCCAAACGTAGACACAGGGTCATTTTCACTGCGGTTACGCGCTCCATCCGGCACTCGCGTCGAACGCACCGAAGTCATCGTACTCAACGTTCTAAAAACGATTCGTGAAGAAGCCAAAGGACAGGTCGAAATTACGATCAGTTACGTCGGCACTCAACCTGCCAGCTTTCCTGTGAACACGATTCATCAATGGACCAGCGGCCCGCACGAAGCGATCTTGCTGGTCAAGTTAAAATCAGGCTCCGGCATTCATCTGAGCGAATTTAAAGAACGTCTGCGCGAGAAACTGCCAAAAGTTGCGCCCACTACTTCGCTCTCATTTGAAGCGGGAGACATCGTGACGCAGGTCATGAATTTCGGCGCTCCGACTCCGATTGAAGTCGCATTAAGTGGCGCGAACCTCACGGCGAATCGCGGCTTCGCTGACAAAGTGTTAGCCGAGATGAAAAAGATTCCGACGTTGCGTGATTTACAATTCGCGCAGCCTCTGGATTACCCAACCGTCAACATCAACATTGACCGTGAACGCGCCGGACAAATGGGACTCACCGTAGATCAAATCGGGCGCTCAATGGTCGCCGCGACTTCTTCCAGCCGTTTTACGCAACCGAATTACTGGCGCGATCCGGCGAGTGGCGTGGCTTATCAGGTGCAGGTCGAAGTCCCGCAATCACGAATGTCGTCCATTGAAGACATTCAGGGCATTCCCGTCAACAACAGCAAAGGCTCATCAACATTGCTCGGAGATGTAGCGAGCATTAATTTCGGTTCGATGCAGGGCGAGTATGATCGCTACAATCAGGCGCGAATGCTGACGATTACGGGGAACATTCAAGGCGCAGATTTGGGGAGTGTGTCCGCTGCCGTCAATGAAGCCATCAAACACGCCGGAGAGATTCCCAAAGGCGTCAGCGTCAATGTGCGCGGTCAGGTTCCGGCAATGCAATCTACGCTGACGAGCTTAGGAACCGGATTATTACTTGCCATTGTCGCCATTTTTCTGTTGCTCGCAGGTTATTTTCAATCCATCCGAATTGCTTTGATTACTGTGGCAGCCGTTCCTGCCGTTTTATCAGGAGTAGCAATTGCGCTGTGGATAACGGGTACAACACTAAACGTGCAATCCTTTATGGGCGGAATTATGGCGATTGGAGTCTCAACTGCCAACGCAATTTTGCTGGTCACGTTCGCCGAACAAGCACGTCAGAAATCGCAGGATTCAGTCGCCGCTGCAATTGAAGCTGCGAGGACTCGACTGCGCCCAATATTAATGACGACGTTTGCGATGGTTGCCGGAATGATCCCGATGGCGCTTGCGTTAGGCGAAGGCGGCGAACAGACTGCACCACTTGGTCGCGCGGTGATTGGTGGATTGATTGCTTCGACGATTGCAGTGTTGTTTATTTTGCCTTTGATTTTTGCGATGTCGCAACGCAAGGCAAGTAAGAACTCAGCATCGTTGCATCCAGAGGAATTTTAGGAGGGTGAACAAATGAATGAAAAACCAAGTCCTATCGTACAGAAATCTTATCAGTTTGCTTTGCGCATCGTGAAGCTCTACAAATTTCTGTCTCAGGAGAAGCACGAATATGTGCTGAGTAAAGAAGTATTGACGAATGGCACAGCCATTGGCGCTCACGTAAAAGCAGCACAGGAAGCCGATTCAAGAGCTGGCTTTGTTCACGAAATGAGTAATGCGCTACAACGTACTGTCAAAACAGAGTATTGGTTAGAGCTTTTGCGTGAAGCAGAATATCTTGACGAAAAAAACTTTTTTGCAATCCACCATGACTGGCTTGAAATAAAAAAATTATTAGTCGCCATCGTCAAATCGTCGAGAGGTCAACAGTAATCACAAATGACACTCTCAATTCTCAACTATCCACTCTCAACTTTTTTGTCGGAAATAATTGGGCTACAAAAGAGTGGAGAATGCAGAGTTGAGAATTGAGAGTGGTTGTTTTCGAGAATTATTCAATGACTCAGAAAAAATTATTATTTATTTTCCTGGTAGGAATGGCTTTCTTTGCTGCCTGCAATAAAGTCCCGCAGTCCCCGCCTACTGCGGCTGCACCTCAACAAATTCCCACTGTCACAGTCACCAATGTGATGTCGCAGGAACTCTCGCGCAACCTGAAACTGCCAGGAGAATTGCAGCCTTTTCAGGATGTAAATTTGTCTCCGAAAGTGCAAGGATTCATCTCATGGATTGGTGTCGATCGTGGTTCTGAGGTCAAAGCCGGACAAGTTCTCGCCAGACTTTCAGCGCCGGAATATGCGGCGCAGCAGGGCGAAGCGGAAGCGAAAACGAAAGTCTCTACCGCGCAAAAAATCGAAGCTGAATCCCGCGTCAATTCGATTCGCGCACAACGCCTCGAAGCCGAAGCGAAACTGGCGGCATCATCCGCCACATACAATCGCTTGAAAAATGCGGCGGCGACTCCGGGCGTTATTTCGGGTAATGAACTCGAAAATGCGCAACGTTCCGTCGAAGCGGATCAGGCGCGTGTCCAGTTTTACAAAGAGTCCGAAAAATCATTGGCGGCGCAGGTCAACGCGTTGGCTGAAGGCGAAAAAGTAACGCGGGCTTCGGTCAAAACGGTACAAATTAATCAGAGCTATTTGCAGATTACAGCACCATTCACGGGAACAATTACGGAACGATTGGCGCATCCCGGGGCTTTAGGCGGAACGACGCAACCGATCCTGCGATTGCAGCAAATCACGCGCTTGCGATTGGTTGTTGCCGTCCCTGAAGCTGAACTCGCAGGCGTAGCAAAAGGCACGAGCGTAGAATTCACAGTACCTGCTTTTCCGGGTGAAATTTTCAAAGGCGCGATTGCACGCATCGGAAATGCCGTTGATCCCAAAACGCGCTCAATGCCCGTCGAACTTGATGTCAACAACGCCAATCGGAAATTAGCTCCCGGCATGTTTCCACAAATTACGTGGCCTTCGCATCGTCCGCGACCATCATTATTCGTGCCGCTGTCTGCCGTCGCCTCGACCACAGAAAAAACTTTTGTGATTCGTATTGAGGGCGATGTGACTGAATGGGTAGACGTGAAGCGCGGGACTTCGGTCAACAAAGATGGAAAAGATTTAGTGGAAATTTTTGGAGATTTATCTGAAGGCGACACAGTGGCAGTGCGTGGGACGGATGAACTTCGCGCTGGCACAAAAGTCATCACCAAAGCACCGGCTCCGGCAAAATAATTCTTTTATTCAGGCAGGATAATCCCCCTGAATTTATACTTCGTTCCTTTATTCAAATTATCGAACGGGATAATCGCAGTACTCGTCACATAGCGTCCGCGCACATTCATTTCGCTGATATGAATTCCATCTTCTTCGACGCTTTCAACGTAGGCGACGTGGCCTTTGCCGTAGCCTCCTCGCGTCCAAACCATAATCGCGCCAGGCACAGCTTCATGCGCATCAGTGGTGACTTTACGACCCTCGGCTTCGGCATTAGCAAACCACGCGCCGCCATCGCCTGACCAGGTGATTGGAGAACTTAAATCATTCTTCCATTTGCGGGCGACATACCATGTACAATAGCCGGCAAAGAATTGATGCTCCGATTTATTTTTGTAGGCTGGTTCAGTTGAATTTAATTCATCAGGTTTTGAGACTTGATTGATTTTACGCGGTGTGACGATGCTGGTATTTCTCACCAAACTTGCGGCTGGGGCGGCATCTCGTAATTCGATTTTTCCCGTTGAAATAGTTGGCGATTGAAAAGCAGCTCCAATCGTTTTGCTGACAGTGAAATGACTAGAATCCTCAATTAATCCGAGCGTGAAATGCGCTGGAGCCTGGGTCAGGTAGCGCTCACAGCAACGATACTTTCGTCCAAAACCAAAGACCGTCATTTTGTCATCCATCTGCCAGAATTGATCGTTCGCATGATCGTCCTCGTGATGCGCAAAGAACAAGACACGACGGATTTTTTCATCGCCAAAATAAATCCATTCCGGCGCAGGCAAATCGTAGTTCCAATCCTGTCGGGCGTAAGTTTTACGCCCGGCTGAATTGACTAGAAAAGCAGTCTCAAGATCAAGCTTCCCTGCCGGGGTTCCTTCGTATAAAAATGAATAAGGCCTCTCTGCTTTGAGCAAAGTCATCCGCGCATACTCAGGGAAGATGTCCCACTGCACCTGATTCCTGCCATCAACTGTTTCCGACCAGATAGAAATTTTCAAGGGGCCGCGCTGGATGATTTTACTGATACTGTTCGTATATCCGGGATGACCGAAGTCCCCTAAATTCGGGACTCCTCGCGCCTCTCCTGACGAACCATTGCCCTGATGATAGCCAATCCAATCGTTGCCATTTTGATCCATCAAACTGGCAAATCCTGCGCCATTTTTATGGTAAATATACGTTCCGCTATTCGTCGAAATTTTATAACTTTCCTGTCCCTCATAAAAAAAATTGTCAGTCAAAATTACCTGCGCCGAAGTAATGGCGGCACGAATTGTATTGTCCGTATCAAAATAAATCTGATAATAACGCGTCGTCGTTGTTTTCCCTTTTAATAAAAAAGTAAGGCTCCCCACTGCATTGTTCCGCGAATCGTAATCCTCTTCACGATCAAATTGAAACGGCAATTTGGGATCAATCACCCGTCCGCTCTCATCGGTTTCGATGACACGAATTGAACTGGAATTAAAGGCTCCGCTTGACCCGGCGTCTTTCATTAGTTTGGTAAAATTAATGGGAAGTTCGACCGGTTTATTGACAGCTTCGCTGAATTCAACTTTCAGGGGAACACGGAAAGAAAAGGTAGGATTCCACCAATTGCTTTGTGCAAAAGCTGACACTTCAAAAAGAGTCAATAAAATAAAGATGATTAAAGCTGGGATTACCCAACTAAACAGGGAGTTTGGGGTTGTTCGCATCACTTATTCCAAAATTAACGAATGCTGGTCGGGAGCTTCGTTCGTTTCGATTTCGTAAATGCTGAAGAGCCTTGGCTCAACAATTATTTACTTCTGATCATGAGTGCAGGGCCTGGCAACAAAATTTCGATGCCGTGATCTTCGGTCTCTGACGTTAATTCTAATTGATTTGCGCCACGTTTCAAAATCTTCGGATCAATAACAATGCGGCTGTATAAGATTTCGTGTTTTGACTGCGCCGCAATTTCAACTGAATGTCCGTTGATGGTAAAAGAATTTTTGCCACTTCCGGTTCCACTCTTCCACGTCACAATGTTCAACTCAGCCCGTTCAATATTGACTGCATCTACATCCAGATCAATGATGCAATACTTTTTCTGATTCGCGTTGACTGAAAACGGTGCCGGTAAATTTCGTGGGACGTACAATTGCACGCGCTTCCCTTTTGGCTTCTGGATTGATAATCCGCCAATCACCGGAGTGATAAAACTCAAGTTCGGATAATCATTAAAAGTGACAACAGCGCGTATCGCCATTTCCTGTTGCTCTGGCAACATGACCGTATCCCAGTCCACGGCAAACGGAGCGGTTTTCGACACGCCAATCGAGCCATAGGGTTCTTTGCCCTTCGTCATCCCGTGCCAACCGTAGCTAATTGAATCTCCGTTTTCATCGTAGCCATTATAAAAGCCCTGATACTCCACTGAGCCGATCACCGCTTCGTCGGAGCTGAGCAACTTCAAACGAATTGCTTCGGATTTTCCCGGCACAGATTCTGCTTTGATGAGCGCGTTGAAGCCCATCAATCCAGCCTGTTGCAAATCTGGATGATCGCGCTTTAGTCCCAATTTTAAAGCAGCTTCGTTGACCATAAAATGGCCTCGAATACTTTGCCCACGATCACACGCCAACTGAAAGGCATTGTATCCATTGACCAAATCTGACGGCTGCAAATACGCAGTCGGATATTGATGCGTGCAATTTTTACTGAAAGTCCCGATTTCCTGGAGCGGATACGTGCTGCGCCCATTGACCGAAACGCGCTTATTGGAAGTGCCGGGATTCCCGCCCCATAACTCCATGTAAAATTCCGCCCGCGTAATTTTACGTAAATCTTCATTGATGGGAATCAGCATCATTCCGTTTTCACGCGCTTCAGGAAGCTGCCTGAATTGGGGGTTCAAAACCGTGTCCGGCGAATTCACATGCAAACGTTTTTCAAATCCGGGATTGGCAAATTCGAGACCGCGTTGATACCAGTAAGTGCGCCAGAACTGGCCTTCGACCTGCTGCGCAGAGACCGTCAAAGACAAAGCAATAACGATGCCGAGTAATGGAATGAATTTTTTTATCATTTTGAATTTATTAATTAGAAAGAGGCGGTATGTTCGCGCAACCAGTTTTCTATATCATCTATTTGAGAGCGATTGGATTCGATAGCAAGAACCAGTTGAATATTTTCTTTCACCGAAGCACGGATTCCAACCTGATTACGAAAGAGAAACTCATCTACAAGTATCGAAGCTGTCCGCTTATTGCCGCCAACCCAGGGATGATTTTTTATCAATCCAAAATAAAGAGTTGCTGCCTGTCGAATAATATCAGCATTTTCATATACAGCAGCCTGTCGTGGACGCGCAAGTGCTGATTCAATCAAACTTCTTTCAAATGTTCCGCACCTTGTTTCCCCAACCTGACGCATGTGGTCAAGGTGAAGAAAAACAGCGTCCGAATATGATAGCTATTGCGTGCTGTCAGTCTCCAAGTCGCTTTAACTCCTCAAAAACATCTTTATATTTTTCATTAATCCGTCGTGAAGAAGCTTCTAACTCAGGCGATGGCGGAGGAAGTATCTCGACTGCGATTTCTCCATTTTTAGAATGCATGATAACTATCGAACCATCAGCAATACCTAATTGCTTTCGCGTTTCGGAATTTAACTCTACCACGCAGCTACTGTAAGTTGTTTCTAAAGTTTGAATACGCTCCATAAATTCTCCTCAGCATTACAAGCGTTAAGTATGCCTTGAATGCATCTCAAATTCAAAGCTATCTCTCATTGCATTTTCCGTCCACTCCTTGAATTTCAAAAGCTATCCTCATAGAATAGAAACTGAAAAATCATCTTGTCTTTTTTTGGTAAAACTTATGAACTACCTGATTTTATTGCTGCTGAGCGCAGTTCTGATGCCAACTGTAGAAAACAATGAAAAAGGTTTTGTGCCACTCTTCGATGGAAAAACCTTAAATGGCTGGAAGCTGGTCAAAGGTCACGGCCCCGGCTACGTCGTCAAAGATAACACCATAGTTTGTCCGTCGGACGGCGGTGGAAATCTTTACACTGAAAAAGAATACGCCAATTTCATCTTTCGATTTGAGTTCAAAACTGAACCCGGAGGCAATAACGGCGTTGGCATTCGCGCTCCCTACGAAGGCGATGCTGCGTATCAGGGAATGGAAATTCAAATCCTTGACGATGGTCATGAAAAATACAAAGGTAAAATTAAATCCGAACAGCATCACGGCTCCGTCTACGATGTGATTCCCGCACGAACAGGATTCTTAAAACCCGCCGGAGAATGGAACTCCGAAGAAATCATCGCCAATGGCAGCCGCATCAAAGTCACGCTCAACGGCGTCATTATTCTGGATGCCGATTTGAATTCAGTGCAGGAAGCAGAAGTCTTGAAGAAGCATCCGGGCTTGCGAAATAAAACCGGTCATCTTGGATTTTTGGGACACGGATCATTGGTTGAATTCCGAAATATCAGGATCAAGCAGCTTTAAAAAATAACCCGTCGCTACGACTCAGCGTACAGTACCGCGAGCCGTAGCGAGTAGGGTTCCTAATACTGTAATGATCGAAGAATGCAAAGCCTTAGCGCACGAAGTCGCGCCGGATTTTCTCGCTCATAACGAAATCACTACGATTGGCGTCGGCTATGAAATTCGGAAGGGACGACGGACACGGAGGCTTTGTTTACAATACACGCTGATTCCGGGAGCCGAACCGCCAAGCGGATTGCCCTCTGCGCTCAAGACCAGCGATGGAAAAGAAATAGCAGTCCAATTATTGCATCGTCCGAAACGAAAAGCCTTCACCAAAATTGATCCTGAAAGTACCCGCCTTCATCATCAAAGGCTTGCGATGATTGCTCCCGGCACTTCGATCAGTTCACGCGAAGGAAATCCCGGCACGCTTGGCGCAATCGTTTTTGATCGAATTTCAAAAGCGCCGATGATGCTGAGCTGTCACCATTTGATGAAAGAAAAGGATCAGATTTTTCAGCCGAAACGAGACGTTTTTGATTGGGAAAATCACAACCTGTGCGGAGAAACTTCTCGCAGTTATTTAGGAACACTTGGCGATGCGGCAGTAGCGAAAATCATCAATCGGGAATTCACTACTGAAATTCTCGGCTTGCACCTCACACCGGATCGTACCGCCTCAGCGCAACTTGGTGCCGCCGTAGTCAAATCCGGCGCAAGTTCCGGCGTCACTTTCGGCATCGTCACCCGCGTCGGAGTTATCGCCGATCTTCAGTACCACGAAAATAATTCTCAACTAATCTCGTGCGTTGAAATCACACCAAATACCCGTAAACAAAGCCGTACAACACCGCTCACTCTCGACGGGGATTCCGGCAGCCTGTGGATGCTGGACGGCAGCGATGTTGCTGTCGGCTTACATTTTGCCGGTGAATGCCTTCCAGAATTTGGCAGCAGTTTTGCGCTGGCTTGTGATATTGAGGATGTAATGCAGCAGTTAGGCGTAGAATTTGCGCAATAAGTGTAGGGTAAACTTTCCAGTTTGCCTGTTGGTAACGACTCCATCGTTAGAAAAGAAAACCCTCTTCGCAATTTGATCGGTATTTTCAGTGAGTCAATTATGAAAAATACAAACTGGAAAGTTTGCACTACTTCTCTCGCAGTATTTTGTGTTTTCTAAAAATGTGCTAATCTGATTTTGTACTCTTCACCTTCTGAAGAGCGACGTAACATAAATACTTAAATTTTGCGGGATACATTTGGACTTATCAGTAATTGATCTGATTACGTCAAAGGGCGACGCCGCTTGGCTGTTCGCTGCATCGAAAACCCCTGTGGCGAAAAAAATTTCGCTTCTCAACCCCACAGTTTTCCCTGTAAGGAGGAAATATGGATTTAACCGGTTTATTAATCTTTCTGGCTATCGGAGCCGTCGCTGGATGGCTTGCTGGTGTAGTTTTTAAAGGCGGTGGATTTGGCCTCGTTGGCAATATCATTGCTGGTGTCATCGGCTCTTTTGTTGGTGGCTACCTCTTCAAAGCTTTAGGTATTTCGCTCGGTTCTGGATTAATTAGCACGATCCTAACCGCCGCCATCGGAGCCATTGTTGTCATGGTTATAGTCGGGCTGCTCAAAAAAGCTGCTTAGTTCAGACAGCCACACGCACAACTTTCTGGGATGCCAAATTCTGCGATTTTTGCCGGAAGATGGCATCCCACAATTTGTTGAACTATTAAACTTATGAATCGTCGAAATTTTATTCAAAGCTCATCCGCAACTGCTATTTCATTGATGACAATCGGTACGACTGCCAAATCATACGCACGAATTCTCGGTGCTAATGATCGGCTTCGCATCGGTGGCATCGGCCCCGGAGATCGCGGCTCTGGTCGTTTACTCACCGCTCAAAAATTAGGCGCAGATATTGTCGCGCTCGCCGATGTCAACAAAGGATTCCTTGATGCAATGCAGGCAAAGCTTGGAACTCCGGTTGAAAAAACGTATGTGGATTACCACGACCTGCTCGCCCGCAAAGACATTGACGCAATAATTTCCGCCGTCCCCGATCATCTTCATCACGATGTCATGATTGACGCCGTCCATGCGGGCAAAGATGCGTACTGCGAAAAACCCCTGGCGCGTACCATCGAAGAAGGCGAAAACATGGTCGCTAAAGTTAAAGCTACCAAACAAATTGTGCAGGTCGGGAATCAACGCCGCAGCGGAGAACATTTTCAAAAAGCGCGTGACATTGTGGCGTCCGGCGGCATCGGTGAAATCCGCTTTGTGCGCATCTGGGACTTCCGCTATCGCCCGGTTGATCCCTACATCAAACGCGCCAAAGATCAAAAACTCTTCGCGCCGGAATTGATTGATTGGACAAAATTTTTAGGCAAAGCGCCGAAGCGTCCTTATGATGCCAACCGTGCTTCGGGCTGGCGTTGGTATTGGGATTACGCTGGGGGATTAATGACCGACATCGCTCCGCACTGGCTTGATGTAGCGATGTGGATTACTGGCTGCGACGGCCCGAAAAGCGTAGTTTGCAACGGCGGCAAATATCAAAATATGGCGTGGGAAACGCCTGACAACGTTCACGCCGTTTTCGATTGCGGGACGTTTGCGATTACGTTTATGGTGCAATTCATGAACGGGCAGGAATATGATGGAGCCGCATTTTACGGTCTCGAAGGCAGCATCATTCAGGAAAATAATCGTGGCATGATGGTGCGCTACGACAACAAACGCAAAGAAATTGAAAGCTGGAAAGTCACCGACGAAAGCACCGCCCACATGCAAAACTGGCTGGATTGTGTGAAGAGCCGCAAACAACCAAATTCACCAGTAGAGTTAGCCAATCGAGTTTTAGTCGGCGCCCATCTCGCCAATGAATCTTATCGTTCCGGCAAACGCGTGAACTGGGACCCTGTGAATCACAAGCGGGCTTAATGTTGGTATTTATGAATTGCCACTAACTTTAGTTAGTGGATTGAGGTAATGAAAATGGAGGCTTTAGCCGAACCAGAATTTGGCTAAAGCCTTCATTTTTAAAATTACTTACCCACGAGTTAAAACTCGTGGCAATTCAATGTAGAGAATTCTAAACTAACTCGCCAGACGCGGCATCTGCAAAATTACTTTTCGCAAACTCAAGCCCGCGTAACAAATTGCAGTGTACGCAACGAAATTTGCAATCAATCCCATTCCGATCATCACCGGAAAAGATGTCGCCCATTCCAGGTTACTAACCGGAAGAGCTGTCAACAGTAAGCCTGCCAGCGGCGCACCTGCGACAAATGGCGCAAGGAATACCACATAATTTTGCCCTGCATGATTCGGCAAGCAATACAGTATTGCACCCGTGATAACAAGCGCCAGTTGTACGAACGAACTCAGACGTAATGCCATTGAAAGCGTTGAGTCTTTGAAGTTTTTCATGTTTGTCTCCGCAGTTTAGTCTCAAGGTTCGGGTCAGTCTTGAGAATGTTGCCGTGCGCTACTTTACTATGCAATCCTGAAATCGGGTCTTCCGACTTTGTAATAATTTTGTGGCGTTGACCTGCTGAACCCGCGTAATCTGTGCGCTATATTTTTAATCCCCAAACTGAACTATACTGAATATTTTTACAGCGCAACTTCGTCATCAAGTCACAGGTAAAATGCCCAGTAATTTTCTAACCGAATATCGTGATCGTTTTGCAGCTTTTCAATCGGAATTCGAGCAGCAGCGATTCTTAATTCTCACGCAGCAGGACGGCGAGCTTGAATATCTCCATTCGGAATTCAGTGATTTATTTTCACGCTCATCCATTCAGGAATTGAAGCGCGAACTTGACGAAGCGAAGTACGAAAATGACCGCGCCGGAATCAAAATCCTGTATCAATACGCGGTCAATGGCAGCATCAATGCTGGCGTTCGTGAGATTGAAGCCGAAATTAAAGAAACGGAAACACGCTCCAAAATTCGATGGGAAGGAGCCTCCATTTCCCTGAGTGAAGCAACAAAATTGCTCAAAAAAGACTTGCCACGTCATCATCGTTTAGAATTATTCTCACGACGTAATGATGTCATCAAAGTGGGCAATGACTTACGCGCCGAGCGTTTGGAAAAAATTCACGCGACCATCACTAACGCCGATCATTACACGGCCTGGCAGCAAAATTTAAGCGAGATTAATTATGAAAATCTTGCCAAACAATTTGAAAATTTTCTGAGCTTGACGCAAAGCAAATACGTCAATGCGCTGGCGTCTACGGTCAATGTCCGATTAGACGAGGCGACCGAAGCTGACCTGTTTTGTTTGCGTGATTTCGGTGTTGAAAATGAATATTTTTCGGCGTGGAAAATGGTACAGAGCTACCGCGAAACCATGTCTGGACTTGGCATTTTTACTTACCAGCAAAACAATTTATCGTTGCGCGAAGCGTCCGCCCATTCGCATTTTGCTATCGAGGTTCCTGACAACATCAAGGTCACTTACCAAGCCAAAGACGGCGCGAGCAGTTATCAAAATTTCTTTCACGAAGCGGCGCATGC
>JAYVRW010000220.1:0-4918 GCA_043775925.1 Blastocatellia bacterium | reverse complement strand
CGGATTCTTCGTTCATTGTCATCTCCTGTTGTGCAAGATACTGCCAGTTGAATTATTGCTATAAAAATAAATAGGGTGGATTGATTCTATCAACCCCGTTGGAAAAACGGTAGGTTCGACCAGGAAAATTGCGCGTTGTGAATAATCTCAGGTGAAAAGCGCAATGACTTCCGCCGGAATCGTTTGCGACTTAATGCGTTCGGGATTTTCAGGATCACGAATTGTCCACACGCGCGTTTCAAAACCTTCGACTGCGAGCGTCTCGCCGCGAAACAGTTGATGACGCACATCGAAGCTGCTGCGCCGGAATTCAGTAATGGTGCTTTCGAGGCGGACTTCATCGCCGAATTTTGACGGTACGATGAAACGTGCTTTCGTGTCCACCATTGGAATACCGAGAATTTTATAAGTCGCTATCATTTGCGGTTTCGGCAATCCGGCAGCGGCAAACAGTCCCGCTGTGCAGGCATCGAACCAAGCGAAATAGCGTGGATAAAAAACGATCCCCGCCGGATCGCAATCGCCCCATTCAATCAGGATGTTTCTGGTATTGGTCAGCATTTTGCAGTTAGTGTAGTGGCAAAAGAAATAAATGGTTAGTGCCAATCATTCTTTGCCTTGAACGACCTGGCTTTCGCAGGTTTTCGGATAATTGAATTCACCCAAATAAATAACCTGCAATATAATACAAGCTTTATTTTAAGTCTAGTCGCAGTATAGTTCGCAGAATGCCTGACCGCTAACAGATATGTGGTGTCTCCAGACGAGGAACCCGATGATGGCGTTAGGAGAAGGTTAGTAGTCTGTAAATTAAATTTTCGAGTACGAATGAAATGTTCAACAAACTTCAGTGTGTTGCGGCTTCGCAACAGAGAGACAGTGACCGCCGGAATCAACCAACTAAAGTTTATTGATCACCTGAAAATTTAATTGACAGAGTAGTAGGGCGAAGTGAGAAGTTATCCGCAAAACCTCTGAGAGTTAAATGATCTTTTATTCTGAAGTGGGTATGATTTTGAAGCGCGGGAACAGTCTCGCCTATTAGAATTTGATTGACTTGCTAAAGAGCGTCATTTATAAGATTCCACGTGTCTGATTTTAAAGTTTTACCATCGGAAATTTTTACGCTTAACCTGAGAGCTGAGATAGTTCAGGTTTGATGATGGTTCCCCCCATAACTGCCCCGTAATTCGTTAGTATCCTGGATGCTTTCTCGCTCTGAGGCTGCTCTTCAGCGCCGCATCAATAATCATGAGTCAAATTGCGGGTATGGGAAATATTCTTCCGATTTACGATTCGTCGGCGCGTCGCTCACCTTTGGTAGCAGAATTGGTAGAGCTGTCTCGTGACCGCGATTTAATTATTCAGCTCGTGCCCCGCAATATCAAAATCCGGTACAAAAGATCAGTGAGGGGCGTCCTTTGGATGATGCTCAATCCGTGGTTAATGATGGAAGGGTTGACGTATGACTAAATTTTCCCCCATTAACTCTGCTCTGCATGAAATACAGTTTTCATTACAGAATTTGGCAGCATTGGGATACGGAAAAGCTGCCTTAGTGATCGCTCATCCTGGTCACGAGCTTCGCGTCTACGGCTGGCTTGAGACCATCAAGCCCATAGTTTGCGTTCTGACTAATGGTGCCGGGCATACAGAAAAATCACGACTTCATTCAACTACCCGGATACTTGAGTCAGTCGGAGCAACTCCCGGTAGTATCTATGGGAAATACGCTGATACTGAAATTTATCGCGCAGTCTTGAGGCAGGATTTTAAGTTTTTCACTGATTTGGTTGATAGCTTCGTTCGTTTTTTGATTGATCAAAAAATTGATTATGTCGTGGGTGATGCTTCGGAAGGTTACAATCCGGGGCATGATGTCTGTCGCCTCGTGATCAATACAGCAGTGGAAATTGTTCAGCAGAAGATGGGAGCTTCAATTGCTAATTTTGAATTTTTGCTCATCGGCCACCCCGATCAATCCCCGCAAGAATTTGAAGCGAAGACCTTCCGCTTCGTTCTGGATAATGCGACACATCGGCGTAAATTAGAGGTCTCGCGGGGCTATGCAGAAATGATCTCAGAAGTTGAATCAGCTCTTGCAGAATTTGGCGAAGAATCATTTCGGACAGAATCTTTTCGTCCATTGATGAGTGTCGCAACTTCTGAAGATCAAGTTGAAAAAGTTCCTTTCTACGAACAACACGGAGAGCGTCAGGTGGCAGCGGGTTACTATCAGCATGTGATTCGCTATCGTCAGCATATTTTACCTTTGGTCGAAGCTTTGCAACGCTATGTAAACAGGAGAGCATTATGGGTGGATTGCGGATCCTGATTACCAATCACACGCTCGGCAATCGAGCCGGGTCTGAACTTTATGTCCGTGATCTGGCGACAGCGCTGCTGGAGCGAGGACACCATCCGATTGCTTACAGTCCCCGGTTAGGGGAAGTCGCCGAAGAATTACGACGCGCTACCATTCCGGTCATTAGTGATCTGAACCTACTCTCAAAGCCACCAGATATTATCCATGGACATCATCACTTGCCGACCATGACGGCGCTGCTTCACTTCCCCAACACGCCGGCGATTTCTTACTGTCATGGTTGGTTGCCCAAAGAAGAAGCTCCGGCGCGTTCGCCGAGAATTTATCAGTATATTGCGGTTGATAACACTTGTCGTGATCGGCTGATTTATGAGCATGGCATCCCGGAAGAAAAGGTGCGCGTCCTACTCAACTTTGTCGATCTGAAACGTTTTAAGCCGCGTGGTTGGTTGCCTCCGCGCCCTCGTAAGGCATTGGTTTTCAGCAATCAGGCGAATGAAAGCACTCAGCTTAGTGTGATTCGAAAGGCTTGCCGGCGAGCTGGCATTGAGCTTGATGTGCTTGGAGTTGGCAGTGGGAACGCCAGTGAACACCCTGAGTACGAATTATTGAAATACGATCTGATTTTTGCCAAGGCGCGTGCCGCGCTGGAGGCGCTGGCTTCTGGAACGGCGGTAGTGCTGTGCGATGCGGTTGGCGCCGGCCCGATGGTGACGACTCAGGAACTTGAGCACCTGAGGTTTCTAAACTTTGGCATTCGAACCTTACAACATCCTCTGGAAGTCGAGTATCTGCTTCGTCAGATCGAACGTTACGATGCCAGTGATGCTGCCGAAGTCAAACAACGAATTCGTGATTGTGCCGGACGTGAAGCTGTTGTCGATGAACTGGTCAGCTTATACCATGAAGTGGTACTTACACATCAACAGGCTGGAGAAATTGATCGCGTGACGGAAAGTAAGGAGACTGCCTCATACCTGCACTGGCTGAATAACCAGCTCGAAGCGAGTCCTGGAAATAAATTCGTAGGTCGTTTGGGGCTGCTCCATAAATTAGATTTTTTACGACGTAAGCCGCATCTGCTTCTGACCGTAGAACCCTGGCATTGGGTCATTAGAAGATGGAAAATTCGCTCCCGATTACGTGCACTAAATCCCCTTAACTGGATCGTGCTTTGATTGAGGATCGTACTGAGAAGGCGGGCGGGTGATGTGTTCTGACTCAACCGCAAGTCGTCAAAAACTTGCGGAGCGTAGGTTTTAGTTCCAGATGCTGCCTATCACTTTCGTGAAATAGTGGCGTAGCATCAATCAATGTGAGAGATTTTCTTTGATGACGCTTGCCATTGCTTCAGCCTGAGCGCGAATCGTCGCTTCGTCTTTACCTTCAATCATCACCCGCGCCAGATTTTCTGTGCCGGAATAGCGAAGCAGCAAGCGCCCGCTGCCAAGCAGTTCTGCCTTGAGCTGATCAATCATTGCTTTGATTGGAGTGATAGATTCCAGCGGCGGTTTGCTGCCGACTTTGACGTTAATAATCACCTGTGGGTAGCGAACAAATCCTGCCGTCAATTCAGCTAAACTCTGATTGGAATCTTGCATCACGCGCAGTACTTCCAGCCCCGTAATCATTCCATCTCCGGCAAGGCTGATGCCTGGAAAAATAACGTGACCGGATTGTTCGCCGCCGATGCTGCCACCGTTTTTGATTAAATCATCCAGCACATATTTATCGCCAACATTGGTACGCACCAGTTCAATTCCATGTTTGTTAAGACCGAGTTCAAGTCCGAGATTACTCATCACCGTAGCGACTACGCGATTGTCTTCAAGTTCATTTTTAGCGTGAAAATATTCAGCCAAAACAAAAAGAACCTGATCGCCATCAACGAAATTTCCCTGTGAATCAACGAACAACGCACGGTCAGCGTCACCATCAAAGGCAATGCCGAGATCGGCGCATACTTCGATGACTTTGGCTTGTAGTTGTTCGGTGTGCAACGCGCCGCAATCAAGATTAATGTTGACGCCGGTCGGAGTATTGTTGATGGTGGTGACGTTCGCGCCAAGTTCTGCAAAAAGTTTTGGAGCCAATAAAGACGCCGCTCCGTTGGCGCAATCCAGAACGATTTTCAGTCCGTTCAAATCAAGCTTGCCGCAAATTTCTTTCCGCAGAAAAGCCAGGTATTTGGTTTGTAAAGCGACTTCATGAGTTGCATCCCGCACATAGTCAAGATTTGAAATGACAGGCGCCTCGGCAGCGTCGGCTTTCAAATCCGCTTCGATCAACTGCTCCATCGCCTCTTCTAATTTTTGCCCGGAAGGAGAAAAAACCTTCAACCCGTTATCTTGAAAAGGATTGTGCGAAGCTGAAATTACAATGCCGGCATCAGCGTCCAGAATTCGGGTCAGATAGGCGACGCCGGGAGTCGTAATGACTCCGGCTGATTGATAGCTGGCCTGAGCGGAGATGATTCCACGGACGAGAGCAGCTTCGATCCATTCGCCCGATTCGCGGGTGTCGCGTCCAATGATGATGGCGGCCTGGTGTCCGAGTTTTTTTTCCAGTTGAACTGACAGGGAAAACCCAAAG
>JAYVRW010000219.1:0-18261 GCA_043775925.1 Blastocatellia bacterium | reverse complement strand
CACGATCCAGATACAACCGTGTCGGGAATGGTGCATAAAATGCAGTATTGAAATCTGTCACGTCATCAATCGTCTTGCTCCAGGTATACGAAGACTGGAACGAGAAATGATTCGTGAAGCGCTTCGTGATCGAAAGCGTCATGCCGTGATAGATCGAATTACCACGCGAAGAATAGAATGACTTCTGTAGGATCGTCGCATCAATCGCCTGATACAACGGCCCAAACGCCGGATTGCGCGTCAACAAGGCGGCAGCATTCGCGGCGGACGCCGTGCATCCTGTCGTTCCCGCTTCGCAATAATTCACGGGAACAGGTTGTTGAATGTGAACGCCACGATACATGTTGTAGGCAATTTCAACACTGAGATCATTCGTGATCTGACGTTGAATTCCGAGGTTCGCCTGCACCGAATAATTGGCTTTGTAATTATCACCGACTTCAATCACTACGCGTCCGGGGCCTTTGGGGCCGGTCGTGACACCCAGGGCATTCAGTTGCGCTTGTGTCACTTGCTTGAATGGTAACGATCCGGCTGCCACGCCTCCTGCCCACAGTGTTGCCGGAGTTTGCGAAGCCGGGAAAGCTGGTGAACGGAAGACCTGACTGAGGTATTCGCCAGTATCATTCAGCAAATTTGTCAGGTAAGGAATTTGATAATAAACCGGCGAATAGAAAATTCCTCCGCCACCGCGAACCACCGTCTTTTTGTCGCCAGTCACATCAAACGCAAAGCCAAAACGCGGCGAAAAATACTTCGCGGTCGGCACTGGTCTTGGCTCGCCGTCGTAATCAAGGCGTCCGCCGAAATCTAATGAAAGACGATTGTTCACCTTCCACGAATCCTGCGCGAAAAATCCGAGATAATTCACTCTGCCTTTCCACGTCGAATTACCGAAGCTTTGGCGATAAAGGTAGGGCAAGCCAAAATTAAAGGTCTGAAGCGCATTGAGCTGCGTCCCTGCGATTAAAGAATTCAGCGTCGCAGTACCCGTCGTCGCATTCGTGCAATCCGTCGCTGGACGCGGGGTTGCGGCAGTCGTACAAACTGCTCCGACAATCGCACCCTGCGTCGCGGCTGGCAATGAACCTAACAACACCGTCAGCGGATAAATACCACTGGAGAAAGTCCATTCACCACCTACCCAAAGATCGTTCTGAACTTCGTAATTCACCGGACGGAACGAACCGCCAAACTTCAGGGTGTGGTTGCCTTTGATCCACGTCAGGTTATCTTCAAACTGGTAGCGATCCTGTTTTGTATTGAAGGGAGCCAGCGAATTGCGATTGAATCCGGCAATGCCATTAATAATCAGTGCCGTACTGCCCGCCGGACGCGGGGTCGTCAGCGCAGAATTCTTTGGTGACAACTGAACCCGCGCCTGATTCACGATGTTCGATCCGAAATTATGCGTCCAACCCACTAAAATTGTGTTATCAGCTACTTTTAAATCTGTCGCATAGCTGGGTGAAGTTCCCGGATCAGTACCAAGTTGTTCATTGAAATTTCGCGCCAGCGACAAGCGCCCCATGATGACGTCGTTCTGGCTCAGGTTGTAATCAACGCGGGTAATCCAATTATTCAAACGGAACGGCGCATTGATGATGCCTTCATTCGAACGCAATAAATTATAAGCCGTCGTATTCGTAGTGGCATTTGTCGCCAACGCCGTCCGAAACTGCGCCGAGACAGCTTTGACTGTCGCATCGGTCGAAGTATCCAAACGATTGAACAACGCAGTTTGTAAGGCGCTGGGCTGAGTCAGGCTGCTGCCGCTGTAGCTGCGGAAACGTGGCAGGTCAAGTTTTTGCCGCTCATAATTCGTAAAGAAGAAAAGTTTATTTTTCGCCAGCGGCCCGCCAAACGTAAAGCCCGGATAAACCTGTTGCTGAAAGACACGAGTGCCAGCGGGAATAAAGGTAGGGATAAATCTTTCCTTCGCTGAAGTCTTATCTGAACGAAAATAAATATAACCGCTGCCGTGATAGTTGTTCGTGCCACTGCGCGTCACGACGTTGAGCGCGGTTCCGGCAGTGAAGCCAAATTCGGCATTGAATGAGTTGCGATTGACCTGAAATTCCTGCACGGCTTCGGGGCTGATCGCAAAGCGCAACTGCCCGCTGCCATATTCGTTTTCGCCGCCATCCACAGTCGTTAAATTGCTTCGACCATTGCTACCGCCGATAGAAAATCCTGATGAACCAAAAGTGAATCGAGTTCCTGCCTGCGCACGCGGCGCAACAGAACTGGAGACCCCAGGCAAGGTGAATACATACGAAGTAAAATCTCTTCCGATGTTCGGGAGGCTTTGAATCTGGCGGCTTTCAATCGTATTCGATTGTTGCGTCCGCTCAGTTTCAATCAACGGGCCTTCCGTTGAAATTGTCACTTCTCCGGCGACTCCTCCGATTTGCAATTTGATGCTGTATTCAGCGACCTGACCAACGGTTAAATTAATTTCCTTAATAAGTTGCCTGGAAAATCCTGTCGCATTGACAGTTAATTCATACGGGCCGGGACGCAGCGCCAGAAACGTAAATTCACCGCTGGCATCAGCCTGCGCAGTACGCTCAGTTCCCTGATCCGTACTCTTAATCATGATAGATGCATTGGGAATGCCGGCACCTTGTTGATCGGTAATCGTTCCTCTGACTGTAGCCGAAGTCACGTCAGATTGTGCGAAAGCCGAAATTGCGAGAATAACCAATAAAATCAGGCTTTCTGCAACTCTAGGGAGTTGGCTTTTCATTGTAATACCTCCGAGGTTAGTTGATGGGATACTCGTAACACACCTGCGGCGGCAGGTTGCTTAAATTAGTCAGATTAGATAAGTAGCGAAACGGTAACTATGAAATTATTAGATTTATGATAACGTTGTGGAGTCCAGATTCTATACCATAAGATTCAGGATTCATACTCGGACAAGAAACTTAAAGCCATTAAAGTAAAAATTATGTAACCTCGTTCTTACGTTTCTGCCGATGGGCAAAGATGATTGACATAAAAGTGACTGCCGCCGCCAGACTAATTCCCGCGCTCACCAATAAAGCCGTACTGGCACCAAACTGTTGCCATAACCAACCCAGCAACAAACTCGCAGGTAAAGCGCCAACGCCAATTACGAAGTTATACAAACCATACGCTGTCCCACGCATTTTCGGATTTACTAAATCCGCGATCAAAGCCTTTTCCGCACCTTCGCACAAGCCGAAATAAATTCCATAAATCAGGAATAAAATCCACACGAGCAAAGTCGAAGTCGTCAATGCAAAACCGATATAAATCAGCGCATACAGAATCATCCCGCTGAGAATTAAGCGGCGTTTGCCGAAACGGTCGGCGAGACCTCCACCGATGATTGAACTCAGCGCCTTACTTACGTGAAGCGCTGCCCACAGAAGCGGAATCATCGCGTTGGAAATGCCACTCTGTTTGGCGCGAAGCAATAAAAAGGCATCGCTGGAATTGCTGAGTGTAAAGAGAAAAACTACGCCCAGTACCTGTTTGAATTCTGAACTGAAACCTGAGAGATCAAATGATAAGTTTGTCTTGTCAGCTTTTGATTCCGGTGAGCGTGGTTCTTCACGAACCAGAAAAATTAAGATGACCAGCGTAATCAAACCGGGAATGGCTGCAACCCAGAAAATGCGGCGATAATCACTTTGAAAAATACTGACCAGCCACGCGGCAACCAATGATCCGACAATAGCTCCTGAATGATCCATGGCGCGATGAAAACCAAACGCCATCCCGCGCGATTCAGGCGGAGCCGCATCCGCAATCATCGCATCACGCGGCGCACTACGCAGTCCTTTGCCCAAACGATCAATAAAGCGCAAGGCCAAAACCTGCGAAGCCATCGTCGCCAAAGCCAGACAAGGGCGAATCAGCGAAGCGATGCTGTAGCCTAAAATGACTACGCCTTTACGCTTTTCCAGACGATCCGAATACCATCCGGCAGGCAGTTTCAATAAGCTGGAAACGCTCTCGGCAAGGCCTTCCACCAAGCCGACAAACGTCTTGCTGGCTCCGAGTGTGTCTACCAGAAAGAGAGGTAGCAGCGGATAAATAATTTCGCCGCTCGCATCATTGAAAAGACTGACGAGTCCAAGCGCGATGACGGTGCGCGGGAGTGAGGTGAATTGTCGAAAGAAAGAAGTTGAAGGCATCAGGTGGGGGGATTTTCAGCCGCGAATTTCACGAATTTTCACGAATATAAAAACATAGGGAAATTGGTTGAAAAAATTCATGTTAATTCGTGAAATTCGCGGCTAAATTAAATTAATAACCTCGTGGACGAGAAAACTGGGTCCGATAGACTTCACGCTGTTGCGGCATACTCAAACTCCGATCACGGAAAAAGAAACACAAAATAATCCCGGCGATAAAGCCCCCGACGTGTGCCATGTAGGCAACACCACCACTTGATCCGGCATTTGCCAATGATCCGAATCCGCTGATAAATTGCATCACGCCCCACAGCCCGACAACGATCACGGCGGGGACGGGAACGACCTGATAAAACATCAGGACACGAACACTATTTTGTGGGAACATCACCAGGTAAGCGCCCAGAACTCCGGCAATCGCACCGGAAGCGCCAAGGCTGGGAATCTGAGAATCACGACCTGCGAGAACGTGCGCGACGGTCGCCAGAATCCCACACAACAGATAAAATATTGTGAATCTGACTTTCCCCATGTTGTCTTCGACGTTATCTCCGAAGATAAACAAATACAGCATGTTCCCGCCCAAATGAGATAAGCCTCCGTGCATAAACATCGCTGACAATACTGTCAGATAAATCGGAGCCGGGCTTTTGAATAATTGAATCGCTCCGCCACCAACCCGAAAGGTTCCCTGCAAATCTACATTGTGGGTCAGCTCGTACGGCACGACGCTGTAGCCATAAGTAAACGCTTCGCTTGGTGTTTGCAGTAAAAAATAAACTAGGACATTGATCCCAATCAGCGTCCAGGTCACAATCGGTAAATTGCGCCGCATCGAATTATCATCACCTATCGGAAAAAGCATCTCATCCTCCCGTTATTTAAAGACTTCCCCATTTTAATTTTGTTCGCAGCACTTCAAAATAATTTCGCTCCGCCGGACGCACTAAATCAAAGGTTGTGTGACTGCGCTGCATAATGACCCGATCATTCGCTTCTAAGGTAACGCCGCGCTGTCCGTCAATGGTCAGCATCACGACATCATTGGCTTTTTTGAAAGTCAGCGAGACCGATAAATCTCCGGGAATAATCACCGGACGATTCGACAAGGTATGCGGACAAATCGGAGTCAGCACAATCGCGTCCATCGAAGGAAAAACAATCGGGCCACCAGCGGAAAGCGAGTACGCCGTTGAACCGGTCGGCGTCGAAACGATCATTCCATCCGCCCGAAAATTATTCACAAAATCGCCGTTCACTTCACATTCCAGTTCAATCATTCTCGCCAATGCACCTTGATTAACGACGGCTTCGTTGAGAGCGCGATGATTGGAAATGACTTTGCCGTCACGCTCGACGCTGACTTCCAGCATCATTCTGGATTCGATTTTCAGCGCCCCTGATTGCAAACCTTCCAGTGCGATAAAAAGATCGTTCAGCGTAAATTCCGTCAAATACCCGAGGTAGCCAAAGTTGACGCCCAGCACTGGAATTTTAAGTTCACCGATGAGGCGCGAAGCTCCCAGCATCGTGCCGTCACCGCCCATCACAACTAACAAATCAAGTGAATCAACTAATTGATCCTGCGCAAGCTGAAAGGGCTGGCAACCTAGCTGACCCGCAATTTCGGCGGGAGCGCTCAAGGTAATTTTTTGTTGCTGACACCACTCCACCAGATTCGTGACGGCAGCATTAGCTTCCGGTTTTTGCGGCCCAACCACGACGCCAAGATGATGAAGATTAATCGCAGACATAATTATGACTTGGATGATTTTTGAGACGCCGCGATTGTAGGGAATCGCACATGAAAAAGCAAAAGGACGAACTGTGACGCTCGTCCTTTTGCTTCTGTTTGAAAATTTCACTGCATCAGAATTTTTCGATTTGACTTAGAATCGAATTATTCTGCGGTGGAGGCGAAGTTGCGGGCGACTCTGCCGGAGCCGCTGCTGGAGCCTGCGATGCCTGCTGTTGCTCATTCATACTTTTGCGTCGTGCCTCTTCCCAATCACGTAATTGCAACGCCAGATTATTCCGATTCGTGGCATATTCCATCGCGGTTTGATAATGGAGCGAGCCGTCTCTGACATTCCGCTCTAACACTTGATCGAAGGTTTGCATACCTTCCATTTCTCCGTCGCGCATGGCGTCAATCAACGATTTGCCATCACGTTCACCTTTTTCAATATATTCTTTCGTGCGCGTTGTCGCTTTTAAAATCTCAATGGCTGCGACACGACCTTTGCCGTTGGCGTGCGGCAAGAGACGCTGCGAAATAATGTAGCGGAAAGATTGCGAAAGCCGCGTGCGAATGATCGGCTCTTCATTTTTCGGGAAGACGCCGATGATGCGATCTACGGTTTTTGAAGCGTCAATCGTGTGCAGAGTTGACAACACTAAATGCCCGGTTTCAGCGGCTTCCATCGCAATTTCGATGGTTTCCTGATCGCGCATTTCACCCACCAGAATGACCTTCGGAGCTTGTCGTAAAGCCGCTCGTAACGCGAGTGAAAAACTTGGCGTATCGCTGTGCAATTCGCGTTGATGAATCGTGCAATTTTTATGACGATGCACAAATTCAATCGGGTCTTCAATAGTTAAAATATGGTCGTACCGCGTCTCATTAATAAAATCAATCACGGCTGCCAGCGTTGAACTTTTACCTGATCCCGTCGGGCCTGTGACCAGGACAATTCCATTTTTTAATTCAGAAATGCGGCGGAGCTGCGGCGGTAATTTCAATTGATCGAAGCTGGGAATTTCCGAAGTAATGACGCGCATCACAATCGCGTAGGTTCCGCGTTGCTTGAACGCATTAACGCGGAAGCGGCAACTGCCGGGGACGCTATACGATAAATCAGCCGAACCTTTTTCCTGCAAGGACTCGGCTGCGACTTTGTGATTATTGGTCAAAACCGCTGCAATCATCGCGGTATGATCGGGCGTCAGAATCTCCAGTCCTGGAATCTGAATCGAAGTCAGACGGCTGTTTAATTCGACCTGTGGTGGGCGCCCCGGTGAAAAAATCAAATCGCTCACTTTGCCATTGATGGAAAGCATCGCCGTTAAGATGCGATTAAAATTATCAGTCGCGGCCTGCATTGGATTTGGTTGTGATGAAGCTGTGGGTTGCGATGGTGCTGTAGCAGGGATAGTCAAAATCAAACTCCTGTAATTAGTTCGCAGTTGTCAGTTCGCAGTTCGCAGTAAAGACAGTTCAGAACAAGACTGCGAACTGTGAACTTTTTCTTTCTGCGAACTTTTCAAAGGTTGTTTCAATTATTTTCCGGCGGGACTACAGACTGACACAGATTAATGATGGATTGGTCTTTGGTCAATCAAAAAATCATTCTCCCTGTTCACGGAGGTAGAAAACCTTACTGAAGCGAACTGCGCTTAGCCAATTGTTTCGTCTCGGCAATGAGCTGGTCAAGTGATTGTTTCAACTTTGGGTTCAAGGCCAGACAGCGGTCGAAATCCTGTTGCGCTTCGGCGACGCGGTTTTGCCACAGGCGCACGAGTCCGCGCAGCGCATAAGCATCGGTCAGATGCGACTGCCGCCCGATGGCCTGGGTGAAGTCGGACTCAGCCCGCTGCCGGCACCTTGGGTTTTCCAGTATGTGCCGCGATTAAACCACACGTCGCCCAAGCGCGGATTGATTTGGATGGCCTGATTGTAATCGGCAAGCGCACCTGATTGTGCCTGCGTCACCGATGACAGCAGAGCGAGCGTAAGCAGCGTCAAGGCGCAAATCATTCGTCGTGTGAATGTCATAACTTGATGCCTCCTTAAACTTGTGGTTTGACCATAGCGCAATGAGCGGCGGTTGTGTGTGCCGCCGCAGCGCCGGACGTGGCGCTGGCGGCGGGTTGATTGGCGTTATTGGGGCGGCGTAATGTTCTGGCATTGATCCGGGAGCGGCTCAACCTTGATGCGCGCACCACGCACCGTGGCGCACCTGCTTTGCGTGATATTTCCGGCGGCATCGTGAAACTCGCCGTTGGAAACGCCGACAAATGTATCCCGCCCGGTGATACTCAGTCTGACCCGTATTTTGACCGTGCCCGTAAAATTACCCATCGGATCAAAGAGGTCTTCGACCTGGGTAAAAGCAAAGCGATTGCCGCCGAGATGTTCCCAGGCTCCGTGTTGTTTGCTGAACGGGCGCGTCCGGTCCGAGCCGGTTAGTGCGCCGCCACGTGCGTAGCTTCCGTGCGCCATGAAAGAAGGCGGTTGCGGTACGCCGGGCGGAACTGCCGGGGTGACCGTGACATCCCACGAGCCTTCCAGTAGTTGTGCCTGTTGACAACGCCAGTTGCAACGTTCATGCGAAGACTCCGAGTGGGCACTGCCCTGCTCTCCGTTGGTTGATGGCTCGCTCGATTGGGCGCGCAGGAACACGGTCGAGATGGCTAATACCACGACCAGCGTCAAGGCGAAGAAGATGCTTTTTGCGGTCAGGGAATTGGACTGTTTCATTTACTCTCCTTTGGGTTAAAGGCAGCGGTAGGCTATACTTGCCGCCTGCACATACATTTACTCGGCGCTAACGGGAGCGCTATTGGGTTGAGCAGTTTTTGCTCTCACCTATAGAAACGGGAAGCCGTTGCGAAAACCCGCACCGCCGTTCAAAAAAATATGGAAACCTCGTCAGAATCGGTGAGTTTCTTGTTGCAACGCTGGAGCGGTGGCGACCGGGCAGCGCTCGACCAGTTATTGCCGCTGGTTTACGGCGAACTGCACCGCATGGCGCGCCGCTACATGGGACAGCAAGGCGATGGTCACACACTGCAAACAACGGCTTTGATTCACGAGGCATATTTGCGATTAATGGGGCAGGAAGAAAAATATTGGGAAAATCGCGCCCATTTCTTTGGCGTGGCAGCGCAGGCAATGCGTCACATTCTGGTGGATTACGCCCGTGCGCGGCAGGCAGCCAAACGCGGAGGCGAGGCGCGCGCCGTCACGCTGGATGAGGCCGCCTTCGTCTCAGAAGAACGCGCCGCAGAGGTGGTAGCGTTGGATGACGCGCTGGCTGAACTCGCCCAGCTTTCGCCCCGACAAAGTAGCGTCGTCGAGTTGCGTTACTTCGGCGGCCTGAGCGTGACAGAAGCAGCCGAGGTCTTGCAGGTCTCGACTGACACGGTGACACGCGACTGGAATCAGGCCAAAGCCTGGCTGTATCGTGCGCTCAATCGCCGCGACTGAGAAATATGACCCCCGAACAATATGAACAAATCGGTCATCTCTACCACGCTGCGCTGGAGCGTGGGCCAACCGAGCGTTCCGCATTTCTCGCTGAGGCGTGTGGCGCAGATAAAGCATTACACCACGAAGTGGTTTCCCTGGTGGCTGCACATGAGCAAGCCAACACTTTTATTGAACAGCCACCAAATGATGTTGCGGCGGGCTGGCAGGCGGCGGCCATCGCCTTGCCGAAGCAAAGCTTTTCTCATTATCGAATGCTCTCACCATTAGGACAGGGCGGCATGGGCGAGGTCTGGCTCGCTGAAGATACACAGCTTGGCCGCAAAGTCGCCGTCAAATTATTGCCCACTGAATTTACGCATGAGGTCGAACGGGTGCGGCGTTTTGCTCAGGAAGCGCGCGCGGCCTCGGCGCTCAACCATCCGAACATTATCACCATTCACGAGATCGGGCAGACGGAAGACGCGCATTATATCGTGACCGAGTATGTCGAGGGCGAGACCCTGCGTCAGCGCATGACACAGCAACAGTTACAGCCGATAACCGCGTTGGAGCTTGCCACACAAATCGCTACGGCCTTAACTGCCGCGCACGAAGCCGGGATCATTCACCGCGACATCAAGCCTGAAAACGTGATGGTGCGGCGTGACGGCATCGTCAAAGTGCTGGATTTCGGCTTAGCCAAGCTGACCGAAACTGCGCCGCACAGCACCGATTCGCAAGCTTCCACGCTGGTCAACAGCACCGCCTCCGGGATGGTAATGGGAACACCGCGCTATATGTCGCCGGAACAGGCGCGTGGCGAGAAGGTGGACGAGCGCACCGACATCTTTAGCCTCGGCGTCATGCTTTACGAAATGGTAGCGGGCCGTGCGCCGTTCGCGGGTGCGACGACGAGTGAAGTGATCGCCGCGATCCTGCGGGATTCACCGCCGCCGCTCACCGATTACGCGCCCGAAGCACCACCAGAGCTTGAGCGGATGATCTGTCAGGCGTTGCACAAAGACCGTGTCGAGCGTCATCAGACGGCAAAAGACTTGCTGGCGGATTTGCAACAGTTGAAAAAACGCCTCGAATTTGATGTTGAAATGAAGCAGGAATTGGCACTCTCACCTTTCGATGAATTGTTGCGCCTTCCCGCCGCAACGGAACCGAAGGTTTTCAAAACGAAAACACGTATTTCAATGGCTGTGCTGGTTGCGTTGCTCATCGGCGCAATCAGTTTGGGCGTCTACTTTCTGTCAGCCGGAAAAAAATCTTTGCGCGCCGTTGGCAAAAAATCGCTGGCCGTGCTGCCATTCGTCAACGCCAGCCAGGACCCGAATGCTGAATATTTGTCGGACGGAATCACCGAAAGCATCATCAACAATTTGTCGCAGCTAGTGGGTTTGAAAGTGATGTCGAGAAATTCGGCGTTTCGTTTTAAGAACAATCAGACCGATCCGCGCAAGATCGCGGCGCAACTCGGCGTGGAGGCTTTGGTCACGGGCGACATCAAACAACTCGGCGATAAACTCGTCATCACTGTCCGACTGATTGATGCCAGCGACGATTCGCAAATCTGGGGCCAGCAATATGTCAAAACTTCCGACGATGTCATCGCTGCGCAGAACGAAATCGCGCAAGCCGTCGCCAATAATCTGCGGCTGAAATTAACCGCTTCCGAACAAAAAAGACTCGCTAAAAACTACACGGAAAATGCCGAAGCCTATCAGCTTTATCTGAGAGGACGGTTTCACGTTTTCAAATTAACGCCGCCGGAAGTCTCTCAAGGTATCGCGTATTTCCAACAGGCGATTGCCCTTGACCAGAACTACGCGCTGGCTTACGCCGGCCTCGCCGAAGCTTATCGTTCGCTGGCGCTCGGTGCCGAGATGTTGCCCAGGGAGTTTCTTCCGAAATCGCGGGCGGCGGCCAACAAGGCAATCGAAATTGACGAAGCTTTCTCCGAAGGCCACGGCGCACTCGGCGCGACTTTATTTTGGGAGTGGCAGTGGGTTGAAGCGGAAAATCAACTGAAACGCGCCATCGAACTCAGTCCGCGCGACACGAACGCTCATATCTTCTACGCGCACTTACTTTCCAATACCGGACGACATACAGAGGCGCTTGCCGAAGCAAAACGCGCCAGAGAACTCGACCCGCTTTTTCCGTTTGTCAACGCCCTCGAAGGGCAATTTCTGCTGCACGCCGGACGAACCGACGAAGCGTTAACCAGGTTGCAGAAAACCTTTGAGTTGGCACCGAATTTCTGGATGCCGCATCTATTTGCTTCAAGTGTTTATATTGAAAAAGGTCTGTACGCTGAGGCGGTGATGGAAGCCCGTAAAGCCAGCGAACTTTCGCCCGCTCAAACATTTTCGATGTCGTGCGAAAGTTATGCCCTGGCAAAATCAGGAAAACCTGCCGAAGCGCACGCAGTACTACACGACTTGACGAAGTTATCAAATGAGCGTTGGGTTCCGCCATACAACTTCGCGCTGATATTGAACGGACTGGGCGCAAAGGACGAAGCGTTTGTCTGGCTGGAACGTGCGTTTCAGCAACACGACCCGAAAATGACGTTTCTGAAAGTCGAACCGAAATGGAATAATCTGCACGGCGACCCGCGCTTTCAATCATTATTGCGACGAGTCGGTTTTATCTCGTAGTACGTTACGCTGAGAACGTCAAACCCAAAGCCCAAAAAAATAGCTTCAGCCTATCCGCCAGCAATATAAGTATACAAATTATTTTAGCGACACCTCTTTCTTTTATGCTATATTCACCTCAGTCCCTGTCGCAGCCACCTGTCACAACCCATTGAAATTCCGGCATATTCTAAACGAGGCTGATTTATGGAAAATCTTCACGCCGAACGTCGTCGTTCGCCACGCCACCAATTAATTTTAGATTTGTTTTTCGATGGAGCCGAAGGTGTCGGCATTGCGCAAACCCGCGACATCAATATTCAGGGACTCTATTTCAATTCGCTCACCATCATTCCGAAAGGCTCGCACTTAAAGTTGCGATTACCAGTCAATTCTTCACAGGAATATATCGTATTGGAGGCTGAAGTAGTTTATAGCCAGCCTAAAATCGGATGCGCCGTTGAGTTTCTGGAACTGACCGCAGAAGCCGAAAAAATCTTAGCGTCCTTCATCGAAGAAATTAAGGAAAATCAGGTGATGGCGAACTGGGAAAATATGCGGGTAGCGGCTTAAGCGGGAAGGCGTGTCTCGAAGTTTTCAACGGTGAGTCCGTGAATTCTGATAATTTTGTTTTTTGCCGTTTCACCTGAAACGATTTCAATCTCTCGCTTTGGTACTTCAAACCATTTCGATAAGAACCTGATGAGTTCTTCATTCGCTTCGCCATCCACCGGTGGAGCAGCAATTTTAATTTTCAAACTCCCTTCAATTTCTCCGGCAATTTTGCTTTGTGAAGCGCGGGGCTGAACACGAACCGCGAAGGTAATGCTTGATTCCCGGGCAGTGTAAGAAATCATTACATCGTCTTGAGGTCATTGAGCAGAGTCAACTCAACGGCAGAAGCAACAAAGGTCAAAATCAACCACAATAAAATAAAAGCGAGACCCGGCCACGGCAAGCGACGCTCGAATAATTCAAGTAATGGCTGCAGCCGCTGAGCGGCAAAACGCGCAGCCCCCTTTAATAATCCAAAGAAGCTGTTAATGAAAATTAGCGTCATTAAAGTCATCAGGAAAAAAACAATAATAATTAAAGCGGTGCCAATCAGGTATCTCCCAGCCAGAAAAAAATCCGGCTTGCCAATCGCTATTAATAAGTTCGCAATCGCCAGCAACGAAGTACTCACATAACTGATAATCACAAACATGACATAGCACAACAGCACCGACGCAAAGAACACCATCAACACCGAAGGATCAAAACCCAGCGCACGTCTCAAGGGATAATAAAACGGTGAATTTCGCATATACCCGATCATTCGGTTAGCAGGCTGTGTCGAATAATAAGCAAACTTCCCGAACGGATTGAGCTTTAGCACATCCGCCAGCATGCGCAGCGTAAGAATAATAAAAACACCCAGGATCACCACACCAAAAACATATTTAGCGGCTTCCGGGATAATGCGAGCTAAAGATAAAATGTAACCTGCGACTAAATCCATATCACTTAATTTCGCGCTCCAAACAGCGCTGTTCCTATTCTGACAAAAGTTGCACCTTCTTCAATGGCGACTTCAAAATCATGACTCATTCCCATCGAGAGATGCGCAAAGTTACTATCAGCCAAACCCAACAGTAAAGCCTCATCGCGCAAATTGCGCAATTCACGAAAAAAAGGCCGCACGTTTTCAGGATCATCCAGAAACGGCGGCACTGTCATTAATCCTTTCAGCTCCAACGATGCGAGCTGCGCTACTTTTTCAATCAAAGAAAAAACCTGCGTTTTTCCAGTTCCAGTCTTTGAAGCTTCTTCACCAAGATTGACTTCGATCAAGACTGGCAAGCATTTTCCTGCTTCATGCGCCGCACGATCAAGGCGGAGCGCAAGAGCTTCATCAGCTACCGAATGCACAGCATCAAAAAGCGTGACGGCTTTGCGCGCTTTATTCGATTGCAAGTGTCCAATCAAATGCCATTCAACCTGTTCCCGCCAATCTGTCAGCTCCAGCATTTTGTTTTCAGCTTCCTGCACGCGATTTTCGCCTAAAATCGTCACCCCTGCATTGATGGCGGCCCGGACGTGTGCGGCATTGACGGTCTTGGAAACGGCGATCAGCTTGACTTCGGATTCGCTTCGACCTGAGCGAGCGCACGCCCTGGATATGCGCTCCTGGATCGAGTCGAGAACCGAACGAAAATGCTGCTCATCCGCGTTCTGCGATCCGCTCTCCCCGCTCATCATTTTTTCCCGCCCTCTTCGACATAGCTTTGACGGTGCTGAATCATAATCAATTTCGGATCAATCTGATCGCCAAGATTGACGCGCACTTGAATCTTACGTCGCTTCCCTTCCTTACGCGTATTGGTGGGGATATAACCAAGGCTGTATTGATTGCGCAACATCGCCTGAATTGTTTGCAGAACGCTGGGGATTTCTCCGGGGAAAGTCACGGGGAAATATTTTCCGCCACTGGAATCGGCAAAAGTCTTGAGCTGATTCTGCGCCTGCAACATCGTCATGCGATCAGGAACGCCAGTCATCATTTGTCCGCCGTTAGCAGGATCCATCATCGCGGAATTGTCATATTTCTTCAAAAATAAATTTCCAATCCCGATGGAGTAAACCGGAACACCAGAATTTTCGACGATCTTACGTGCGTTATCAAAATTAATTTTGCTAAAGGTATCAATCCCCGAAGAAATCAATAAGACAGCCGTTCGGTTACTGACTTCATATAATCCCGCATAGTTCATCTGCCCATTTTTATCCGCGCCTTTGCCGTCTTCAAGAACGACGGCATCGCCTTTGCCACCGCGCAGAACAAACTTCAGCGTATCGAAAAGATTGCTTTCCGAAAAAGCCGGATTGTTGCGAATCAGAAGTTGAATTGCCTGCATCAGCTTTTGCTTATCATCCGTAAAATCCACAATCGGAGTCGGGCGCATATCGTAAGCCACAATCGAAACAAAATCTTTCGGCTTCACAATCGTACGGATAAACTCGTACGCTGGTCGTAAAACTTCAACTCGTCCTGGTTCAAAATATCCACCGGTCGGCGAGCCAAGCAAATCTACGAGCTTGCTGTATTCAACCACTAAGACCATTGTCAGCGGAGCTTCCGGCGTCGAGAAATTATCAACTTCCTGCTTGATGCCGTCTTCGTAAATCTCGAAATTTTCTTTCTTTAAGCCCTGAATAATTCCGCCCGTTTTTTTATTGATAACGACAGCTTCGACGTTGACGACACTGGTATCGAAGGTGATCGTCGCGCCGGACATTTGCTTGTCTACTTTCTTTTCTTCTTCTTTGTCTTTGCGCTTTTGTTCTTCTTCAGGCGTACCGGGAGCGTTGGGATTTTTCTTGCCACTGCCACTTTGCGTCTGGCGTCCAGCCTGAGCGAAGATGAGAGCAGAAAAAGTTAGTAAGCTGATTGAGACAATAAATGCGAGCAGGATTCGAGACGAGATTTTATTCATAACTACACCTCTGGAAAATTTCAATAGAATTACAATAGATGAAGCAAATGGCATGTGCAAGTTGGAGAGTCTTTAGAGTCCTTCGAGTCTGGAAAGACTGCTGAGTCCTCCAGACTCTCAAAACTCAATGGACTCAAAACAATAATTGATCCCCGCTTCCACGCGCTCAACCCCTGTCACGATTAATCCCTGTGCAAAAGCAGTCTGAAATTTCTCTCGAATTTCAAGTTGTAACCGGAAATTCTGCCCTGCCTGCGGAACGAAAATTTTATGATGAGTTGAATAGTCAATCGGTGGGCGATGCTGAAGAATTTTAACGACGCGAGAAGAATCAAGTTGCCATTCGGCTAACAGCCTGTCCGTCGGCATCCCCTGATCGAAATGGCTAACCGTAGTGCCATAAACATTGGGCAGGTAAGTTTTGGCAAGCGCGCCAAGTTTATTGAAATTGAAGTACGCATTGCGCAATTTGAGAGGATCAAACGTCCATTCTACCCGCGTGATGTGGCGAGCCAACGCATCTTCGCGCTGCTTTAATTTCAATTGATAGCCCAGACCGCAATGCTGATAATCAGGCAAAATACCCGTCATGTGCGAATGGATATAGCACTCGCCATTTTTGATCCCAATCAAGCCCAGCAAATATCCAACCATCTGTTCATCGTGAAACGCGCCGAAAATCTGCCCACCAGCTTTGGCAATCGCTACCAGCATATGAGTCGGGAGCAATTCACGCGGCACATCTCCCCAGATTTTTGCTTGCAGTGCCGCGACCTGCTCAAATTCTGTGAGGTCGTAACAAGCACGGAAAGTGATGTTTTCGAAATTAGGAATTGTCATTTTCATGTAAAAATGAATAATATTCCAGATTTGACTGATCCCCAAATATCACAAATATTTCATCAACAAAACAGGTGGGCAGATTATTTTCCAAAGTGGAAACTATCTACGTAAAGCTACGTTATCTGCGTCAGTCACATTCCAATTTTCTTGAAGTTTTACGCCGCTTTAGTCCCGATTTCTCTCGCTTGAATTAATAATCGCAGCGCCTGATTGACAGATGCGTCGTCAGGAAAAACTTTGGCGACGTCAGGTTCAAGTCGGACACTATGAAAACGAATCATTTTTGTTTTTGAATAATGTCCTGGCCCTCGCTCAACAATTGGCAATTTGTCCAAGTCGTATTCTGGAAGTAAATCATCTTCCCTTTCGTCAGCAATCTTAATAGCTTTCTTTTTCATACTTTCTTCTCTCGCGCGGCGTCGCTTTTCTTGCACTGATGATTCTAACTTGATCATCTCTTCTGGCATAAGCGGTCATCAACAATCGTCCCATATTTGACGACCCAATTAAAAGAAAACGGAATTCAATCTCCGAATGCAACGGATCAGGAAAAGTCAGAAACAAAGGATCCTCAAAAACTGACTGTGCCTCTTCAAATGATACGCCATGTTTGCTCCAGTTCAGAGCAGCTTTTTCTTCGTCCCATTCAAACATCATCGCACCCGACGCGTCTTCCCATTCATAAAATCCATCATCACGTATTCACCTAATTTATTGCACGTCGTGAAGTACGCCTTGCCTTGTCCGATCTCGGTCAATTTTTTGACAAACTCGACCAGATAATAATCATCCGTCAACATAAACGTATTAATCATGATGCCGGATTTACGGCACGCGGCGGCTTCTGCCAGTGTCGCGTCAATGATGACCGGATCAAGCCCCATCGAATTTTTGTAGAGCCTGCGCCCTGCGGCTTCACCTTTTTTGCGGCTGAGACTAAACGCATCGCCTTCGACAAACAACGCGGAAGGTTTGCCGTCCGTGATCATAATTATTTGCCGCATATCTTTGCGCTGCGCCATTAGCATGCGCCGCGCCAGCTTCAAGCCTTCGCAGGTGTTCGTGTGGTACGGGCCAACTTTCACGCTGCCTAATTTTGAGAGCGGGACTTCTTCGGCAGAGTCGTGAAACAGCATCAGCTTCAAACTATCGCCGGGATATTGCGTACGGATGAGGTGCGATAACGCGAGGGCAACACGCTTCGCGGGCGTGAAACGATCTTCACCGTAAAGAATCATCGAGTGCGAACAATCAAGCATGACCACGGTCGCGCACGAAGATTGATACTCGGACTGCTGCACCATCAAATCTTTGTATTCAAGGTTCAGCGGCAGCCCCAAACCTTCGCGCCCAATCGCATTCAGCAACGTAGCGGCTACATCAAGGTTGATCGTATCGCCGAATTCATAAAGCTTTGATGATTCGTGGGCTTCGATGCCAGTGGAAAGAAATTTTGTATCGTGACGACCAAACGAAGCTTTGCCCAAGCTTCCCATCAAATGCTTGAGCGTTTTGAAGCCCAGGAAATCAAGTCCCTTGTCCGTGACTTCAAATTTGATGCGGACGTTTTTGTAGTCTTCGGTTTCGCCTTGTTTCTGTAAATTTCTAAAATTTGCGCGGTCAGTTTCGCCGTCGCCTTCGTCGCCCATTTCGATGCCGTCTTCAGCTTCGATTTTCAAATAGCCTTCGTCAATCAGGCGTTGGATTAACTTATCAATTAATTTTTCTACGCTTTCGTTAAGCGGATTCCCTTCGTAATCGAAGAGCTGATTATATTGTTCCTGATCGAGCAAACCGGAATTTTTCAGCGCATCCCGAATCGCATCGCGTAACGCCTGCATCGGGTCTTTGGATTGATTGAATTCCTTATCATCAAAATCATCCCAACCGCGCTGCCAGCGGCGCATGTTGCGCTCCATCTGTTCATTGAATCC
>JAYVRW010000218.1:0-4923 GCA_043775925.1 Blastocatellia bacterium | reverse complement strand
CGACATCAGCGGTCGGATTCGGATCAGTTGTCACCGAAATTTTGAAGCGTCCGATGTTTGGCTTGCCCCACGAAATGGATTCGTCAAATTTTTCTGCGAGCTGAAAAACAAACGCTGTGCCTTCGTCAAAGCCAACGGGTTTTTTTGTCGCAATCACAATGTTGCGCGATTGATTGCGCTTGATCGCCCCGAAATCATTGCTCCAATGTGTTTTCATGTTGCCGTCAATAATATTGCTAACCGGAAAATCAGGACGCGACATTTCGGCAGTAGCGTTTGCCAGTCCAATTTTCTCAAGCGCATCCGGCTTGCTGATCGGAGCGGCTTCGGCAATGAATTCTGAGAAATATAAACTGCCATCGGCAGCGCGTCCCGGCCCGCCACGCGGCAAATTCGTATCGGCAATCAAATCAATCCGAAATCCGGTAATTCCTTTGACCTTCGTTTTCGCTTTGACGATGTAATTATTGGCTGTCGCGTTGTCGCCTTTCGCAATAAACGAACCGTCTTCCATCTTGTCAAATTTTACGCCGAACGCCGCAAAAATATTCGCGTCTTCAATCGGAGTCCATTTGATTTGATTCTGTTTTGCTTTCGCTTCCCAAGCCGCGACTAAATCTTCGGGAGTTCTTCCGGTGCGCGTCCGCAATGACATTTCTACGTCGTGAATTTTAGCTAAAATCTCTGCGCGTTTTTTATTTACTTTGTCATCGGGGACTTCGAGATCAGGTTCATCGTCACTGTTGAGGAACGCGAAGAATTGATAATACTCACGGTGAGGAATCGGGTCGAATTTATGCGTATGGCACTGCGCACAGGCTACCGTTAAGCCGAGAAAAGCCTTGCCTGTCGCGTCTACGCGATCAATCAATCCTTCGGTTCTAAATTGCTCAGGGTCAACGCCGCCTTCTTCGTTCATCATCGAATTGCGCAAAAATCCGGTCGCTACTTTTTGATCCAGCGTTGGATTCGGCAACAAATCTCCGGCGAGTTGTTCAATCGTAAATCGATCGAATGGCATATTTTGATTGAAGGCTTTGATGACGTAATCACGATAAGGCCAGATAGAACGCGCACGGTCTTTTTCGTAGCCGTTCGTATCAGCATAACGCGCCGCATCCAACCACCAACGCCCCCAACGTTCGCCGTAATGAGATGAGGCGAGCAAACGATCTACAACTTTTTCGTAAGCATTCGGAGAATTGTCCGCGAGAAACTCATCCATCTCTTTCGGAGTCGGCGGCAAGCCAATTAAATCAAGGCTCAGACGACGTATCAAAGTCGCTTTATCTGCTTCAGGCGATGGCGCGAGTCCCTGCTTTTCCAGCATCGCAAACACGAAATTATCAATCGGATTTCTCGTCTTAAATTTTGTCGTCGGAACAGCCGGACGAACGGGCTTGATAAACGACCAATGCTCATCAATTTTCACGGAAGCGGAATCAGGCCAAGCCACACCTTCATCAATCCAGCGTTTGATTAAAGCAATTTGTTCAGGCTTGAGCGCTTCGCCACCCATCGGCATTCTGGCTTCGCCGCCTTCACCCAAAATGCGATGCAGCAACCGCGAATCTTTGCTGTTGCCGGGCGAGATGACTTTCATCGCCACCTGCTTGGTATCAAGCCGCAAATAGCTCGAAGCCTTCGCCGCTCCGTGACATTTGTCGCAATTCGCCTTGAAGATTGGTTGAATATCGCGCACGAAATCCACCATCTGTACGGCGTCCGTTTTTGCTTGCCAGAAAATGGTGCAAGCGACCGTCAATATAATTGCCAGTGTTAAGATTCGCTTAGTCATATCGTCCTCGAAATTATCGAATGAGAGTTGTGAAAATTTACGAATGAGGATTGTAACAAGTCTGGTGTGAAAGTCACAAAGGGACGCAATTGATGTAGCGCAATCCTGCCAGGGTTGCGCTTCGCTAAATCTCTAGCCCGACTCACGCCAACATCTTCTTCGCTACGACACCCGCCACATCCGTCAAGCGAAAATCTCTACCCTGAAAACGGTAGGTTAATTTCTCGTGATCGAAACCTAATTGATGCAACAACGTCGCGTGCAGGTCATGCACGTGTACGCGATCTTCAACCGCATCAAATCCCAGCTCATCCGTCTTTCCAATCGTCACGCCGGGCTTGATGCCTCCGCCCGCAAACCACATTGAATAGGCTTTGTTATGATGATCGCGTCCTTTGTAAGCGTTATTTTCCGGCTCATCCTGCACCATCGGAGTACGCCCGAATTCTCCGCCCCAAATAACAATCGTATCTTCCAGCAAGCCACGCTGCTTGAGGTCTTGAATCAATGCCGCTGACGCCTGATCGGTGGCTTTGGCCTGTGTTTTCACGCCTTTGACGACATCACTGTGATGATCCCAGGCTTCGTGATAAAGCTGGACAAATCGCACCCCGCGCTCGACTAATCTCCGCGCCAAAAGGCAATTATTCGCAAACGAATTCTTGCCGGGCGTTGCGCCGTATAATTCTAAAGTCTCTTTCGATTCTTTGCTCAAATCCATTAGTTCGGGGCCGCTTTCCTGCATCCGGTACGCCATCTCAAACGAATTTATCCGCGTCGCAATTTCGGGATCACCGTCAATTTCCAGTTCGTGTTCGTTAAGCTTTTTCAGTACGTCCAATGTGCGTCGCTGCATCTCACGATTGATGCCACGCGGATTGGAAAGTGACAAAATCGGATCGCCGGATTTACGAAATGCGACGCCCTGATAAAAAGTCGGCAGGAAGCCACTGCCCCAATTTGAAGATCCGCCACTGGTTCCGTTCGCAGAAGTCAGGACGACAAACGCGGGCAGATTTTGCGATTCGCTGCCGAGGCCATACGTCACCCACGAACCAAAACTGGGACGCCCGAATTGCACCGAACCGGTGTTCATAAAAATTTGCGCCGGTGCGTGATTGATCGCATCAGTGGCAATCGTTTTCACAATGCAAATATCGTCTACGACTTTGGCGAGGTACGGCAAGGCTTCAGAAATTTCTGCGCCGGATTGTCCGTGTTTGGCAAACTTGAATTCCGAAGCGTAAAGTGCCGCGTCCCGGTTGATGAAAACATTCTGAATGCCTTTGAGCATTTCTGCGGGCGGAGTCTTACCGTTATATTTCACCAGCGCAGGCTTGTAATCAAATAGATCAAGATGTGAAGGCCCGCCCGCCTGAAACACATAAATCACGCGTTTAGCTTTGCCGGAAAAGTGAGGTTGCTTGGGGGCGAGAGGGTTTTGGAGTGCTGAGTTATGAGTGCTGAGTGCTGAGTTGGAAGTCGCAGAGGCGTTGTTATGCAGTAATGAAGCAAGAGCAACAGAGCCTATGCCGACCCCGCAATTTTTAAAAAAGTGACGACGTGTAATGTACTTCCGACCTTCAGCCTTAATCTCTTCTAAATAGTTCATAATAACCTCTCAACTCAGCACTATTTTCTAGTAATTGTCTCATCCAAATTCAATAAAACCCGCGCCACCATTGTCCACGCAGCAACTTTGTGCAGGTCTACGTCGGGCGGAATATTCTCCAAATCCGCCGCTGAAACATAAACCGCCATCGAAGTTTTGCCCCGAAAATTTTCGTATTCTGTTTGCAGCATCGTCAACAATTCCTGTTCTTCTACACGGTCAGGTTTTCGTGCCGTGCAGAGCTGAAAGGCGAAGCGCAATTTCTCACGATCATCATTGCCGCCTTCTTTCCAGAGACGCAAAGCCAACCCCTGCGCCGCTTCCATAAACAATTTGTCATTCAGCGTCGTCAACGCCTGCAATGGAGTATTGGAACGAATGCGGCGCGGACAGGATAAATCCGCGTTCGGAGCGTCAAACGTTGACAGGCTCGGATACGGCACAGAACGTTTCCAAAACGTATACATCGCACGGCGATAACGGTCTTCGCCTTTACTGGTTTCCCACTTCATTGCACCGCCAAATCCCAGGTCAAGCACTCCATCAGGTATTGGAGGGAAAACCGGAGCGCCACCAATTTTATGACTCAGTAATCCGGCAGCGGCGAAGGATAAATCACGAACCGTTTCCGCTTCGACACGCAGGCGTGGCGCACGTGCCAGCCATTTATTGTACGGGTCTTTCTCTTGTAACTCCGGCGTAATTTTGGAGGATTGGCGGTAAGTTGAAGATGTGACAATTAATTTGTGCAGGCGTTTCATGTCCCACTGGTTCACCCCGTCGCTACCGCTCCGGGTACTGACCCGCGCCGCGTCGCCACGTCGCCCTGTCGCCCCGTCCCTGAATTCAACCGCCATCCAATCCAACAACTCAGGATGCGAAGGCGGCTCGCATCTTGTACCAAAATCTTCAGGCGAAGCGACAAATCCTTGTCCGAAATATTGCTGCCACATTCGATTCACGATGACTCGCGCAGTCAATGGATTTTCTTTCGAGACTACCCACTGCGCTAATCCTAACCGATTGCGCGGCGCGTCTTTCGGAAATGGATTCAGGAACGATGGCGTGTCTGGCGTGACGGTTTCACCCTTGTTTTTCCAATCTCCGCGTTTGAAAATTTTCGTTTCGCGTGGCGTTGAGCGCTGTGCCAGCGTCAAGGTAGTCGTACTGTCAGGATAATCTTTCAGTGCTTCGTCAATCGCTTTGCTTGCATCGGCGCACTTCACATCCGTGGAAATAAAGTAGCTCAAAATTTCGCGCTGCTGTTCTTTGGAACGTTGATTCACAGGGATCGAAATGATATTTCTGACTTTCATTGGCAATGGATCAAAAGGCGGATTTTCAGCCGTAGTCGCCGACAAACGAAAGCGCCCAGTGATTTGCACACTCCCTTGATTGTGTGCCAGCGTAAATATCAAATTTGTGCCGCCATCAAAACCAATCGGAGCTTTCGCGGTGAAAACAATTTTGCGATCCTGATTGCGTTTGCCCGGCCCCGCATCGCTGTTCCATC
>JAYVRW010000217.1:0-18272 GCA_043775925.1 Blastocatellia bacterium | reverse complement strand
GATTTGGCCAAGCTCGGAATCAAAATCAATGTGGCTCCGCTGGAGAAAAACGCTTTCATGGAAATGATTGAGAAGAAGCTCAGTTACGACGCCGCGCTACACGGTTCAGCCGCAACCGATACCGATCCTTCAACATTATTGATGGGATTAAAAACAGGCGGAGCACAACGCTACTGGAACATCGGAGAGAAGCAGGCTACCCAGCAATGGGAAAAAGATTTTGATAGATTAGCCGATGAACAGGACACAACGATAGATCAAACTCAACGCAAAAATAAATTCGGAGAAGCGCAAAAACTTTTTGCCGCGCAATTGCCGATGATCCCGTTAGTCGTCAGAAATTTTGCCAGCGGAGCCAAATCAAACCTCGGCAATTATCGCCCCAGCGTAGTGATGCCGCGTTCGCTGTGGAATGCGGAAGAATTATTTTGGAAAAAATAATATTGGAATACAAAACATTTATCCACGAAGGACACCAAGAAACACGAAGGGAAACCAATACCAAAAGCAGCAAGAATTTTTAATACGCTTAGATTTAACGCCTCAACTCTTTTTCTTTCTTCGTGCAACTTAGTGTCCTTCGTGGACAAATCTTCAATCGAAAAGGTGATATTTTATGGTGGAATTGATATTCAAAGAAGAAGTATTTGCGATTGCAGGAGCAGCCATTGAAGTACATAAAGAGCTTGGTCCTGGATTTCTGGAACCTGTTTACCACGAAGCAATGATTTTAGAATTACCCGGGCAAAAGATTCCATTTCAATCTGAAGTAGACTTGTCTATTTCCTATAAACAACAATCACTTCAACAAAAATATCGTGCAGATTTTATTTGTTTTGATCAAATCATTGTCGAGCTAAAAGCACTCCAACACCTTTCCGGTAAAGAAGAAGCCCAAGTATTGAATTATATGAAGGCGACAGGATTAAGAGTCGGTGTACTGATTAATTTCGGCAGCCATGGAAAACTTGAATGGAAACGTTTAGTCAGATAAGGCAAGGGATTATCCACGAAGGGCACTAAGACACACGAAGTAGGAAAATAAATAGGGCATTGGTTATACACGTAAACTAATTATGTTATAGGTACAATCTTTGTCCCCCCTTCGTGTTTCTTAGTGCCCTTCGTGGATAAATTGCTTGTTTCCCCTGTGTAGGCAAATAATGTATGAAAAAAGAACTCCCCGTTTTAAAGCTGCAATACGATTGCACAAAATGCCCCGGCTATTGCTGTTCCTACGAATATATTATCGTCACGAAAAATGATGTGAAGCGGCTCGGCAAACGCTTCGGCTTGACTCCCGAAGAAGCCGAAAAGAAATTCACCCGCGAAGTAAAAGATTACGGACGAATCCTGAAGCATCGCAAAGACACTGTCTACGACAGCATCTGCCGCTTCTTCGATCAGGTAGAGCGCCGCTGCACGGTGTATGAACATCGCCCCGGTGTCTGCCGGGAATATCCCGATACCAGGAAATGCGGCTATTATGAATTTTTAAAGTGGGAGAGGAAACACCAGCAGGATGAGACGTTTGTTCCGCTGGCGAGGTAGGCAGAAGTCAGGGGGAAGCTCTTTAGGTATTTTCGTGCAAGAGATGCTTGCGCAATAGTCGGATTAGACGGGCTGGATAATAAAGAAAAAACAAGCCTCGTGGAAGCTGGTAAGGAATTAAAGCCCAGTCCGCAGGGATGGTCTTGAGCATGAGGTAATAATAATAAGCAAAACGGTCGCGCCAGTTCTCACGCATGTTTCGATAGAGCCGATCATTAATATAACCTTCATCTTCCATCGGATACAGGAAGATGAGTTCCTCAATTTCTCTCGCAACACTAACAGCTAAGAGGTCGGAGAAAGCATCCGAGTAAATTACTGGAGGGAGCCTTACTCCATAAATAGAATGACTCAGGCATAACATTGTTTTGATTGCTCTTTGTAGCCGATAGCTCTCAGCCAAATCATGAACTCGCTGCCAATCAAGTTGAGGATAAGCAGCAAGGAGGTGCGCAATATCTGCAAGCCATCCTAATCGTTCCCATTTATGTTTCGTACCATGAAAACATAAAATAAATAGGAGGTCTTCAGGAGTTGGAATAGGTAACTTAAATCCTAAAACCTCTAACACTACCATTTGGGTGTGGATAGAGGGGAGTGCAAGAGAAAAAGAAAATAATGGCTCGGCAAAAGCCCAGTGTATTTCCAAAACAGTGTTGTGACGCGAACAGAAATAGGAATGAACGTTGTATCCGTCCTGAAAATACTGTTCCTGAGCAGGGTTCAAGTTGAAATCAATTTCCCAGCCATCGTTTTTCAATAAAGTATCAACTTTGAACCAGTCTTCTTTGCGTATGACAACATCCAGATCGCCATACTGCCGCATCGCGACATCGCCATAAAGCTGTACTGCCAGTGCAGGCCCCTTGTACGGCAGCGCGAAAATATGATGTTCCTGCAATAACTGCATCAGCCGCAATAGTTCTGAAGTCAATGACAGCCCATGTCTGGCATTATTTCGCTGACTCTCTTCGAAGACCTCACGCGTTTCTTTCGGCAGATGTTCCCATACAGATTCTTTCAATCGCAGATGTACCAATGGAAGCAGTCCGTGATGATTCGCCAAATTCAGAACAGTTTCCCAATCACTGATTTGCGGAAGTAGTTCCAGGAGTTGCGCTCGACGGTTTTCGGCTGTCTCCACCTTCGCACAGCACAACAAAATTTGTAGTTCAGGAGAAATCACAGAGAGATAGTAATAGTTTGAGCGAATGCTTTACCGCAAGGAGACAAAGGGTCAAGGGATCAAAGGGTATCAATTGTATGAAGTCTTTGCTCCTTTGAATCTTTGTCCCTTTGCGGTGAAAAAACTTAGCCTATGACTATTTTAGCAGAGGGAAACCAGAAAGGATGGTCAGGAGTTGAAACACGATTGACAGCCTATTAATGGATTCGAGCTTCGGAAATTTTAACTGCGCAGCCTTGTTCTGCCTTCTCCAGGATTTCTTTACTCGGCATATATTCCGGGACGATTTCCTGTAATTTAGCCACTAATCCGCCAACATCTTTTTGCTCGACGAATTCCATTAACTGATCCACCCAAACCTGTACCTGACTAAAACTGATCCTACCACCATCAATCACGCGAATCTTTTCGTGTGGCGTAGTCTTTAAGCCTTCACCGTCCAGCATCAGCTCTTCAAACATTTTCTCACCCGGACGTAACCCCGTAAACGCAATCTGAATGTCGCGTCCCGGCTCCAACCCAGATAACCGAATCAGATTCGTAGCTAAATCCACAATCTTCACGGGCTTGCCCATATCCAGCACAAAGATTTCACCGCCATTGCCCATCGTCGAAGCCTGCAACACCAATTGCACCGCTTCCGGGATCGTCATGAAATATCGTGTCGCATCTGGATGCGTCACCGTCAAAGCCTTACGATTGGCAATCTGTTCCTTGAAAAGTGGAATCACTGAACCGTTGCTGCCCAGCACATTCCCAAATCGTACCGAAACAAACTTAGTCGTTTGATTCTGCAAACCAAGGATAATCAGTTCCGCGACGCGCTTGGTTACGCCCATAATATTCGTCGGACGCACTGCTTTATCCGAAGAAATCATCACAAAATCAGCAACGCCGTACTGGTCAGCCACCATCGCCAGATTATAAGTTCCCAGCACATTATTACGAATGGCCTGAAAGCAATTTTTTTCCATCATCGGCACATGCTTGTAGGCTGCCGCGTGGAAGATAGCTTGTGGCGCATGTTCAATAATCACTTCGCGGAGCAATTTCGTATCAAGAATATCACCCACTATCGGCAGGTAATTCAACCGTGGAAACGAATCCGCCAATTCAATATCAATCTTGTGCAAATCATTTTCTGAGCGTTCAAATAAGATGACCTTGGCAGGATTAAACTGCGCAATCTGGCGTACCAGCTCTGACCCGATAGAGCCACCTGCTCCGGTAATAAAAACCGTCTTGCCAGTAATCTTTTCGCCTATTTCATCCTGATCAAGTTGGACAGTATCACGCGATAGCAAATCCTCAATTTTGACGCTGCGCAATTGATTGACTGAGATTGATCCGTTGATCAAGTGGCTCATCGGAGGCAAAATTTGAAACTCCACATTGCAGGCACGACATTTATCAATGACCTGTTGAATCTGTTCACCAGTGGCAGTAGGGATCGCAATCAAAATGCGTTTGACTTCATAATTTTCAATCAACTCCGGCAAATTATCCGTAGTCCCCAGCACCTTCACACCTTGAATACTAATCCCTCGTTTGCTGGGGTTATCATCCACAAAGCCAACTGCCTGATAGCCGAGCGAGGTATTACTTTTCAATTCACGAACTATTACATTCCCTGCACGTCCAGCGCCAACAATGATCGTATTTGTTCCTGTCAGTCCTGCGCGCGCCTGCTCTGAATACGCCCGTACGACGAACCTGGCTCCACCAATGATTAGGATCGTTAATCCCATATCAATTAGGAAAGTAGAACGTGGATACCCCACTACTCCGTAAATAAAATATATTGCAAAATAAAAAAGCGGTGAGCTGACAAGAGCAGCTTTGATAATATCCAGCAGGTCACTCATCCCCGCATACTTCCACCATCCGCTGAATAACCTAAAGTAATAAAAAACAGCAAGCTTAATGATCAGTAATATTGGTAGCGCCTGCATGATCAGAGTACGATACCCATAACCTTGCGGGCGAAAATCAAAGCGCAGAAGGTAGCTAAAATAATAGGCAAGCACTAACAGCAGTGATTGGGCTATCGCGATAATAAACGCTCGATATTTTAAAAGACGAGTTTTCATGTAACTATGACCATTTTATCGAGGGGCTTGTCTGTAATAAGTCTCAGCAAAAGTAATGAAAGGGGTCAGGGAAAATTGAATAAACGTATCGTGGTTTCTCAACGAGAGTTCTTTGCGTTTCATACCAATTTATTTTTTCGCTCAATATAAAGTACCAATTGATACAGCAAAATAAAGACGAGCAGAAAAAAAACTAACCCAACCAACCAATCTATGGTACTGACGGAATGATAGACAAAAAGTATGGTAGTCAGACACCCCAAACCCGTTAAGCAACTATATAATACCGTGATGTTGCGATGTGACTGACCTGCAATATTGAGCCGCTGATACAAATGGGAACGATGAGAAGTAAAGATATTTTCACTATTCCACCTTCGTCTCAACATTGTAAAAGTAGCATCAGCAATGAACAACCAGAGCGGCAAAATGGATAGGACTAAGAGATTCACCTTCGTCTCGTGGCGAAGCATCAAAGGTAATACCGCAAAGCTATACCCAAGAAAAGCGCTCCCGACATCACCCATAAAAATTTGCGCAGGAGGCCAATTATGAAACAAAAAACCTGTATTGGTTGCAGTTAAAGAAAACGCCAATAAAACAATCATCGGCTGCTCATAAAAGATCCCGATCATAGACCAGGTTAATCCTGCACAGATAGCTTGTGTTCCGGCAATTCCATCTATGCCATCCATAAAGTTGTATACATTTGTCAGACCGACAATCCAGAAAATTGTCAGCGGGATTCCCCAAGCACCTAAGTTAAACTGCCAACCAGAGGACAATCCGAAACTCTGAAAGTATCCAAATGCAAAGATCGCGCAGATTGCTGAAATCAGATGGCTGGCAAAGCGAATTTTGTTCGACAATGACTTTATATCATCAACCCAGCTTACTCCCGCTATAAAAAGTGCAGGTAAGGCGTAGCCAATAATTTCCAACCACGGCAAGCTGAAATACAAGCTTCCAAAACCAATCCAGGTAAGTAAGGTAAAAGCGACAATCGCCAACCCACCGCCCCGTGGAGTTGGTGCTGTATGAGAGCTACGATGATTCGGTAGATCAATTACGCCTAATCGAACAGCTTGTCGGTGGATTAATCTGACACCCAGATTTGATAATAATCCCAGGAAAATGCCGGCCCCTAAAACGGAAATAAGCGATATTTCTTTCATGTCAAAAATGATAATTCGCGTTTCACTCCGACCTCGAATGACATGGGGTTATACTGAAATACTTTTTGGGCGGCATCAATGCTAAAGACCTTGTCTTCATTAAGTCGTAAAACTTGCTCGTCAGTGATATTAGGCCCAAATGGAACCACCCTCGACAGACGCGCCCCTAAAACCATTGCGGATAAAGGCAAATGGAGTTTCATGACGTGACGTTGCAAAAGTCGGCTGACAGTATCAACCATCTCAACAAATGACAGCGGAGCAGCTCCAGCCACCTCAAACGCCTTTCTGTACGTGTCTTTTACAAAAAGACTTTGCATGACGGCATCCGCTACATCCTCGACGTGTACGGGCTGCTGTAAACAAGTACCATCCCCCACCACAGGGATGGCCGGGAAGCGACGCAAATACTGAATGAGGCGCCAAATATTGCGATCTTTGGGCGTTCCATAAATCATCGTGGGGCGTAAGATTGTGTAATCCAACCCGCTTTCCTGGATAAGCTTTTCCGCCGCCAGACGAACCGTTTTGGTCCTGGCAGGTAAGTGCGTAAAGATTGCTGTCGTACTGATAAAAATAGCGCGGCGCGTGGCGGAGTCCTGCACCGCACGCACAATTTCAGGGGCTTGTCCGAAGCCAAGCGACGCAATATTAATTAAACTATCTACATCTTGCAGCGCTTTTGTCAGTGAAGCCGCATCACCTAAATCTCCTTGTCGAATTTCAACTCCGCTCGCTTGCAATGACACCACATCACTGGTCGGACGTGCAAAGGCAATCACTTTATCGAATGGCGATTGCGAGCCAAGCACACGCTGCATGACGTGTTCACCAAGAAAACCTGTCGCGCCAGTCACTAAAACGCTCGTCATTGCCTGCCTCTTTCTTGTAAGGTCAAAACTAGCGCATTCATATATTTTTCAGCCAACGATTCGCGGCTGTAATTTTTGATCACAAACTCTCTTCCCTCTTGCGCCATCTGGTCACGCCGTGTGAGATCAGCCTGCAATTGCATAACTGCCGCAGCCAGCGAGGCGGGGTCTTCCTGCTCAATCAAAACCGCATTACCGGAACGCCGAAGAATTTCTTCTGACTCGCCCTTCACGGCAGCGATGATAGGCCGTGCCGCAGCCATAATCTCAAACATTTTGGAAGGAATAAACGTTGTAAACAAAGGCACGTCACGCAACATCACCAAACAAACATCTGCCGCCTGATAAAAGCCCGGTACACGCGCTTTGGGCTGCCCTGGCAACATCATCAGGTTTGGCAGATTCAACTGTTGTTTTAGCTCGACGAGCTTATTTTTCTCAGCGCCTTCACCGACCAGCAAAAAACATACGCTTGTTTCATCGCGCAAAACGTCCGCGGCTCGAACTATCGTTTCCAATGAATGTGAAATTCCGTGCGCACCCAAATACATCACAGTAAACTTATTCTCCAGCCCACATTCCTGGCGGATTTCATCGCGTAGCTGATTCCCACTGGATTGAAAAAACTCAATGTCGGCACCGTTCGTCACCGTTACGATTTTATCGCCGGAGATACCCCGCTTAATTAACGTATCCCGAAAAGATTCCGTCACCGTCACCACTAAAGCAGCACGATGATACAGAAACATTTCCATCGCTTCGAGAATTTTGATCAGCCACGGATTTTTCAGTACACCCAAATCAACGAACACCGCAGGCCAAAGATCACGCACTTCAAATACGAACGGCACGCGTTTGACCAGCGACATCAGCCACGCCGAAATGACGGAAAAAAATGTCGGCGAACTGACAATCAAAACATCAATTTTTCCCAATCGCGGCAAGCCAAATAAAACCGCCGTCACCATAAATGACAAATGTCCCAGCGTTTTTTTCACAAATCCTTCATTAGGCGTAGCGTACAACCAATTGCGCAATACACGAATGCCATTGATCTGCTCAGAAGCCCATAGTTTGCCGCGATCTTCGTCACGCAAAATTCCAGTTGGATGATTAGGAAATCCGGTAATCGCTGTCACCTCATGCCTGTTACGCACCCAAGCGCTGCTAAGGTCATAGAGTCTCGCTTGTGGCGCACCAATTTCAGGCGCGAAATAATGACACAAATAACCTATCTTCATAACGAGACTGCGGCTTTCAATCTTTCTGTAAGACTGCTGATATTTTCCCAGTTTTCACCGACGCGAAGCTGTCCCTTACTGTAAGCAGATTCTCTCGCAATCACATATCCCGTGACATGCGGCAAATTTGTGTTTGCCTGCATTACCCAGGTCGGCGCAGGCGATTTGTGCCCGAACGCATCGGAATACCAGCCTTGTATTGGCTGCTCGCTGCCGGAAATTAATTTTGAGGATGCCGCGCCAAAACTTTCTACACGATAGGCACAATCCCTCACGCTGAACGTTAGCGCGTTATCGCTTTCCTTTTGCACCTTGATCGCAGGATGAAAATGTAAAAAGCTTTCTATCGTGTGTGTGCCTGTGCCGATTAATTCATCAACCACTAACCAAGCCGACGCATCAATGCAGGCAATGCGGCGCTGATGTGAGACATTCACTGTTGGCGTACTAAATCCGCGATGACCACCAATAAAGCAACTACCGAGGCTGGTCTTGACAATTTTTCCCGGAATATGTTTGGCCCTTCGCCCCAAACGAAAGCTGCCCCACGTATCCGATTGTTCCGCGCTGTCTACACTCACGGTATTGTGGGCGCGGGTGCTGCGAAAATAATCACGCCACTGACCATCCGTGTATTCAAACGTGCCAGCGTCCACAATGACGCGCTGCCCTTCCAGCGAAAGCTCAAAACTCAGCAAATCGCTGTGCGCGTGCGCAGGCAAAAAATCAGGACACGCCAGCCCGCAATCCACTATCAACCAGCCATCGTTGATGCCACGCAAAATGAAATACCCGGTCTCAGCCAGCGCAGTAGCAGGTTCCTGACATACATTTGCTGGCAACGCTCCAAACTGAATATTTTTCAGTACTGAGTCATTAAATAAAGCGTGCTTCCCATCGGGATGACGGAATAAAGAATCCGCCAACGTCATACGATCTATTGCCGCTGACAACCAAAGGGGAACCTGATGTTGTGCGTCCGACAACGCAATGCGCATTTCAATCAAATCCTGTAAGACTACGGCGTGATACGACGGGCTGCGCTCATAATGTCCGCCATCAGCAAGTACCTGTTCAGATAATTCTGTTTTCAAAATCGTTAAGCCACGATGCAGCCATCGCTCCGCCGCAGTTCCCTGAAAAGCGCTGCCAGCCAAAACCAGAGCTTTCAGATTGCGCAACAGATGATTGCCTAACACATCGAATTCTAAATTCTTTTCCAGATAATGAAGCTGCGCGAATAGGCTTTGCTGTAATTGTTGCCAGCGCGATTCTTCTTTTTGCAATTCTGTTCCCATCGCATTCATCACCGTAATCCAATTAATGATGCGACACGAAAGTGCGTACGGATGCCATGCATCTGCGCCGCCAACTGGATTTCTGCGTTGCCAGTCTTCGGCATAATCGTAAAACAATGAAGTCCATTCTGGCTCATTCGTGGCTTTATAAGCCGCCGCCAGTTCTAACGCAAAATCGAAATAATGCAAATGAAAGCGCCATAAACGCGGTGCGGTAGTAAGTTGCCAATCAATTCCCGTTTTAAAATCTTCACTGTGATTTAAAAACTCGAAGTGACCGGAACGAATTTGCGCAGACTGCATTGCATTATACAAAGGAAGTATGGAGATCAATGAAGGCAATGCGCGAGGCAAAAGCCCAGTGCTTGTTTGGATGGCTTGTGTCAAAAACTGCTGCTGATATTTCGGTGAAAATCGTCGGTACAATTGCCGACGAACTAAAGCGAAGGCACGCTCTGTTACCTGCTTCGGTCGCAAATGCACGACCGTATGATAATAACGATCAATTTTGCGAAGCATGGATCAATGGTTTAGAGCTTCGGCGTCTGCTTACTCACCCGTGCCTGCCGAGCTTTGAGCCAAACTGCTCTCTTTCGATTGTGCTGATTTTTCAAGCAACGCTGTTACCACGCGCTCCGCTGCACGTCCATCCCACAACTCAGGAACACGCGCAGTGCTTGATTTTTCTTGCGATAGAATTTCCTGTGCAGCCGCCAAAATGCGCGCCGGATCAGTACCTACGATTTTGTTGGTGCCTTCATCCACAGTGATCGGGCGTTCCGTATTTTCACGCAACGTCAGACACGGAATGCCTAGCGCAGTTGTCTCTTCCTGTAATCCACCCGAATCAGTCAGCACCATTCGAGCATTACTCCACAAACTCATAAATTCGAGATAGCCCATCGGATCAATCAACCGCAAACCCGCAGGCACTGCCAAACCAAATTCGCGCAAGCGCGTTTGGGTACGTGGATGCGCCGGAAAAATCAATGGCAAACTATTTGAAATTTCTGACAACGCGCCAAAGATGCACCCCAGCACGACCGGATCATCTACATTGGACGGACGATGTAACGTGACCACCGCATATTCACCAGCCTTCAGATTCAGCGTTTCGTAAATACGCAGATTTTTTGCCCGGTCATGTTGCATCAATAACGTATCAATCATCACATTACCAACACGTACAATCCGCTGTGGCACAATGCCCTCTTGCAACAAATTCTCATCGCCATCGGCGCTGGGCGTCAACAACAAATTAGCAATGCGATCTGTCAGTACGCGGTTCACTTCTTCTGGCATAGTCCAATCGCGGCTGCGCAATCCGGCCTCGACGTGCGCAACTTTTACACCTAATTTCGTAGCCACCAAAGCACACGCAATCGTCGAATTCACATCGCCTACGACGACAATCCAATCGGGTTTGTGTTCCAGTACGACGGATTCAAACGCCATCATAATGCGCGCGGTTTGTTGGGCGTGTGAACCAGAGCCAATCTCAAGATTGATGTCTGGTTGCGGCATGCCCAAATCACGAAAAAACGAAGCAGACATTGCTTCGTCATAATGCTGCCCTGTATGCACAAGAATTTGTTCAATCCCACGCCGTTTCATTTCAGCTACAATAGGAGCCATTTTCATGAAGTTCGGACGCGCACCGACGATGTTAATAACTTTCATAATTTGTTATCCACGAAGGACACGAAGAAACACGAAGTAAGAAAATCGTTTGAGACAAACTAATATTGTCAAAACCGAATTCTTGAATCTTCCAATATGTGGTTCCCCCTTCGTGTTTCTTAGTGTCCTTCGTGGATTAAATCTTTTCTGCTTTTCCGCTTCGCAACGAATCTTCAATCCGAATCGTCGTGAGCGTAGTTTCCACCAAACTTTGCCACGTAATCGGCATTGGCTTGCCAGTTTTTACTGCTTCGACAAACGCCGCAATTTCCTGCTCGAAGCCTTTATCCTGCGTCAATTTTTTCGAGACTTTGCGTTTGCCGTTGCTCCAGGTTTCGAGCACGCGAAAATCATCCAGCACCGCGACACGTCCGCCGCCATAGACTTCGATGCGTTCTTTGGCGAATGATTTGTCGCCATTCGCAAAGTAATTAATATTGCCCGTCGAGCCATCGCTGAACTTAATAATTATGCTGAGCGTGTCATTCAATCCGTTGCCGGTTGCAGTGTTGTAGGCGAACACTTCGACCGGGCTTGCGCCTGTCAAAAACTGTAGCAAATCAACGAAGTGACAAACTTCACCGACAATGCGTCCGCCCCCTTCGTCGTTTTGAATCCAGCTATCTTTGGGGATTTCACCCGCGTTCACGCGATAAGTAATCGCCAACGCTCCAGAGTTCGCAAAATGCTGTTTCAGTTCCACCGACAATGGCGAAAAACGCCGATTGAATCCAACCAGCACGCGCCCGTCCGATTGCGCCGCAGCCTCAATTACCTGTTGCAATTGTTCGGCATTGACCGCTAATGGTTTCTCAACAAAAACTGTTTTCCCCGCCCGCAACGCGTCCACTGTCATTCGTGCATGCGCGTCATGCCGAGTAGCAATAAGCACAGTATTCACCTCGTCGCGCTGCAATAATTCGTGATAATCCGTCGAACAAAACCCGAAGCCATATTGTTCGCCAATCGCTTTGGCATTGCGTCCCGTCGCCGTAGCGATCCCCGCCAGCTTTACGCCCGTCACCTTTGCCAATCGCGGCAACAAAACCGCCTTGGCAAAATTCCCCGCGCCGATCACACCCAGGTTTACCGCTACCGCGCCCTTATTTGACGCACCTTTTAGCGCAATCATTTTTGCGCCTGCTGATGCGCCAGATTTTTCAGGATAGGTGAGCAGGATGCCCAGGTAAGGCTGTTTATTTTTGCCTGTGATGATGTCGTAAGCGGATTCCGCCGCGCCGATGTCAAAGCGATGTGTAATCAATTTATCAAGCTTCACGCCGCCTGTTGAGAGCAGGCGCAAAAACTCTTCCATATTGCGACGTTCCGTCCAGCGCACATACCCGATGGGATAATCTATGCCGCCTTCTTCGTATTGCGCATCGTAACGCCCCGGCCCGTATGACCGCGACAATCGCAATTGTAATTCCTTTTCGTAATACACCTTGCGCGGCACATTCATTCCAACCGCGCCCACCATTGAAACAATCGCACGATCACGCGCAATCACGCCTGCGAGTTCAATCGGATCATTGCTGTCGGCTGCCGCAGTAATGATGACAGCATCTGCGCCATACCCATTCGTAAAACGTGCGACCGCGCCTTCGGCATCGTCATTGCGTGTGACGGCAGCATCAGCTCTGTGGTCTTTTGCCAATTGAATTTTATTTGGATCAAGGTCAATACCGATGACGCGACAACCTGCCGCTTTCAAAATCATCACAACCATTTGACCGAGTAATCCCAAGCCAATCACCGCGATAGTTTCGCCAAGCTTGACTTCCGCCGTGCGTACGCCCTGCAAGGCAATCGCGCCCAGCGTCACAAACGAAGCTTCGTCAAAGCTAACGTTCGCAGGAATTTTGACCGTGAGATTTTTCGGCACGTAAATCGTTTCAGCGTGCGAAGCATAATTCATTCCCGCACAAGCGACACGATCACCAACGCTGAATTCTTCTGCGCCGCGTCCGACTTCGCGCACCACCCCGGCGCAGCTATACCCCAACGCTATCGGCGCATCCAGTCGCGCCTTCACCGTAGCGAAGGTTGCAGCCAAGCCGTCTTTCTGCACTTTATTAAGAACCTGCCGCACCAGATCAGGCCGCTCTTTCGCTTTGCCAAGCATTGATTTTTGCGCCAAATCCAGCACCATTTTTTCAGTACCAGCACTAATCAGCGAAGTCACATTTTGAACTAACACGCCGCCGCTTTTGCAGATTGTTTCCGGCACGTCATCAACTTTCAGCACACCAGAGCGAAAATTTTGGAGAACTTGTTTCATTTATTTTGTGGCTTTATTTAGATAGGAAATAAAGTCGGGTTTAAGTTCCAATTTGATGTGCGTAGATGTATCCACTTTCTGACGTACCTTCTGGCTTGAATTGGGAAATTTGTCGTAAATCATTATCTAGCAACCAAACCTCAAATCCATTATTTTTAAATAATGTCGCAAGCTCGTTTGCGTCACCAAATTTGCAATGAACTTCCATTGCAATACGACGCACCTTCTTTAACCAACTAGGATGATTTTCAAATAGTGCATATTCAGAACCCTCAATGTCTATTTTCATGAAATCTACTTGCTCAACCTTATACTTTTTGAGAAGTTCCTCCATTTCCAATGTAGGAGGCTCATGCCGATAATGCGAGGCTCTTGATTGCCAATCATCAACGCTAACGACCCCTTTACCATTGCCAATAATACCCCATTCAATCTGAGCTTTATCAAAGCAGTTATTTTTCCGTAAGTTTGACTCAATAATTGGAATAAAACCGTCCTGCGCTTCAACTGAAATCACTTTTCTTCCATGTATAGCTGCTAGTGTAGTAAAAAGCCCCGCATTCGCGCCTAAGTCAACAACGCAGTCATTCTCATTAATAGTAAAACCGGGAAGAGCGAAATACACTTGATGACAGTAAATCTCACGTGCTCCGCCAAAAAACTCACCATCCAGATTAATTGATTTCCCCCACGAAATTTGAAAGGTACAATCGCCTCCCTTCATTTTCTCGTTCACACTTCTGACGGTCTTAGTCCGTACAACCTCAGGAAAGCTAAGCATCAGATTTCCAAGGTAGCGGGCAAAAGTTCTGTTATCAGAAACAGTGCCAATTGACTGCACATCTTTTGTTAGTTTGAGTATTGAATTCATTTTTTTCCTTACAGCTAAGCTAAGGCTTTTTTCGTGCCACTACTAATAACAAAGTAGCCAAAATAGGTGGTCGTGCGTCACCTACGATAGGAGACAAATAACGATGAAATGGTAGCGAATAGAAACATGATTCCAACCAATGGAATCCGTTTCGTTCAACCAATGACTGACATTGTAATTCGTCAAGCTGATGATGTTGGTGCTCCAGATAGGTCTTGTTAGCAAGAGGCGTTTTCTTGAGAAAGCGTTCGAGCAAACGAAAGGCTGAATGCCGGTTAGGAACTGAAAACAGCATTACCCCACCTGGACGCAGTAGCGATGCCAATCCCTGCATTGCCAGCTCAAGTTCCTCCACATATTCGAGAACACTTGAGCAAAGAATAATGTCCGCTGACGATTTAAACTCTTCCCGCAATTCGTTTGATAATGGTAACGAAGCACAAATGTACTTAGTACGACTACTAACCTCTAGCTTTAATGCGGCCTCACGCGCAGCAGATAGCATATTCTCACTGGCATCCAAACCAACGACATTGAAACCGGAAACAGCGAGTGGAAGAGAAAGGTTTCCATTACCGCAGCCAATATCAAAGATACAGCTAGTTACTGGTGATAACTTTTCCAGATATTGAGCAATCACCGCGTTCCAGACTTGCCGCCGCTCAACAAACTGGGGTTCCACCTCATACTTATCGGCGTACCCATCAGCGATACGATCAAAATATAGCTCTCTGCTTTCTGTCATAAATCGCTGTCAGTCCCCAAGCTTCGCTCAACGATCCTAGCGTCAATGTAAAAGAAAAACCATCCGGCGTGTAACCCATGATAGATGAGTCCCGGAATTCCATCTAAAAAACCAAAGCGAAAAAAATAGCGGTAAATAAAATAAAAAATACAACGTGTAAACAACGGCAAGCGCGCATAAAACCATCGCATCCATCGTTTTCGCTCAAGATATGTGCCAAACAACTTTGCCCGAATATCACCTGATTGCCCCAGCTCTTTCCACCGTAATAATTCACGTGCTTGTCGAATAGCGTACTGATCGTGCTTAATTAACCAAGCCGATAAGCCTTTGCGGTCTTCATGAATAAAATCGTGTGCCAGTCTTTCCGTTGTCCCATGCTCCAAAATCAAGCGCTCATCCATTTCGGCTTGCTCATATCGAGCCACACCACGCCGAAACAACCGTAAAATCCAAATCGGGTAATACCCCCCGTACCGAATCCAACGCTGCAAAAACATCATCCGAAACTTAATAAATAGCCCCGTGATTGAAGCATCTAATTGCGGTAACTTGGCACCCAATTCTTCCCGTAATTCATCGCTCAGATATTCATCGGCATCTAATCGTAAAATCCAATCACTGGCGAGCGGTAAATTATCCAATGCCCAATTAAATTGTTCTGCCTGATTCTTGAAAGGATGCGTAAAAACCTGCGCTCCATGTTCCTGTGCAATTTCAACCGTCTTATCAGTGCTACCAGAATCAACCACAAAGATATTTCGAGCCAGTCCTTTCGCACTTGCCAGACAATAGCCCAGATTGACCTCTTCGTTATAAGTCAGGACAATCAAATCAAGCATGGCACAAAGATAAAAAGTGACTCACATGTTTTTCCCATGAAAAAAATTGCGCACGCTTGAGGCCTCGCTCACGCAGTTCATGGCGAAGGCCTTCATCTGTAGTGACGTTCAGAATCGCTCTGGCACAATCTTCAGCCTCAAACGTAGAAAAATAAATGGCAGCTTCCCCGCACATCTCACGATTGATTGGCGTATCAGCCGCCACAATCGGCACTCCTGCCGCCATCGCTTCAACCAAAGGATGACCAAATGATTCCGTATAAGAAGGAAAAACAAATATATCGGATTGCTGATAAAGCGCAGGCAATGAGCCATAGCTTTGCCAGTTAGAATCTTCCGCCAAGCCAGCTTTTTCCAAAGACTGAAAGAGAGCAAAATCTTTTTCAAAATTCGGGATAGTTGGATGCCCTGACCAATCACGATAAAACCCTGCTGTCAGGCTCACGTGATATTGCTGAGGTTCACAGGCATTCAATAACTGTGCCGCCGATAATAACGTCCCAAGATTTTTCTGGTCGCAGTACAACGAGACATTCAATAGCCGAATTGTATGCAGGTTGGATTCCATCGGCAAGACATCGGCAGGAGCAAATAAATCAGGTCGTGCGCCGTAATGATTGACGTGCCAATTGTTTTTGGCTCCCCCGGTCGCGCTTGCCGCCAACTCCATCATTGCCTGCGAAGGGAAAACTACCACATCCGCCGCCGCCATTGATCCCAGGCAGAGCTGTTTTTGCAACCAGAGAATACCCAAAGCTTTTTTTGAAGGAATCCGTGCATGATATTCCGAATCAAAATAGACAGTATTGCGCACTAATAAAATTTGCCTGCAAGGGGAAAACAGCGTGCCAAAATTGGCCGATGAAAATAGCACATCCACTTGTTCTATTTTTAAGGATCGGGGTAAGTCAACCTGATCGAACCTGAGCCGCCTGATTAATTGTTCTTTATCTGCGGCACGATATTCGACACCTTCAACTTTTGAATTATCAGATGTTGCAGCCTCCGGCTTCCAAACGACGATCTGATGGTCGGCAAGGTTTTCGCCTAACTGGCGACGCAATTTAGGCAGGATATTTTGCAGATAAGTCGCCGCTCCTCCCATCCGCGCTGAAGCCGCGTTAATTGCGATTTTCATCAATAATAAAAGCACCTACCCATAAATTTTGAGCGGGAATAAACATAGCAAGGCTTGTACCCTTACATTGGGACAAATTTCTAGACCGCAGAACTTATGCATAGAGGCAGTAGGTGGGCTGATTCATTGCGGTATAAAGATTTACTTTGAGCCAATGACTACGAGTCCATCAATTTTTAAAATACCAGAATGAGTTCACCGACCTACTTAGCTCTCATTTCTAGTTGGTAAAGGTATTACACAGGCAAGCCCATAAGCCATGCATATATGGATAAACGCTCCAGCTCCGCCAAATGAAAAATAAACTAACTCTCCAAAATTAACCATCAAAGCTACAGTAAATATTAAAATGGGTGCTAATAAAGAGGCTCGGCTCAAAGACTTGAACTGCCAAAATAACAAGATAAGTAGCGTACCAGCACCTAAAATTCCGCATTCTTCAAGTACTGCTGTAACGATCACCCCCTTTTCCACTCCAAGACTGATTGGTATTGAAAATATGGGGTCTATGATTGGCACAGCATCATCATGGTTAAAAGGTAACCCAAAACCTGTTCCGATTATCATATTACTGGTAAAGGATTCCCAAGATTGATTAGCTAAATCTTCCCTAGAACTAAATATACCTCGTCCTTCCTCTACTACAAGGGTGCCTTCTCTTTCATTAATATCTGAATTTTTTAAAAGGAAGCTGGTAACTGCTTCTGAATAGTTTAGAACTGCAAATAATACTCCAAATAACAGGCAATAAAACCAAGGGTTAAAAAATAATTTTTTATACAGCGATCTTATTTTGGGTGCAACAAGTGTGCTTATTATAGCCCCCAAGATTAAGGCTAAAAATGCTGTCCTACATTTTGACAGGTATAAAACTACAAACATACTCCCTATCAAAAGAATGTAGTGCACTCGAATTTTACGTTCAAACAATAATGCAGCTATAGCTAGACTTATTACAGGGGCTATAGTAATACCATATAATTGTGGCTGACTAAAAATGCCTTGAAAACCAATTTCATTGCGAGCATAACCTTGGCTTGTAAGAATCAAGGGAAGACTAAATATAGTGAGAATCGCACCGAAAGTAATTATTTTACTCTCCCAATCTATTGTATGTTTAACCCATATACCTATAAAAATTGCCAGGCTGCCGAGAAAAAAAGAAATGAGTTTAAAAAGCGAAATAGAAGGAAAGTAGCTATTCATCGCGCTAAGAAAACCAAATATAAAAAATAAACAAATAAATTTTAGCCAACTAGGATGTGGGAATCTCAGTTGATACCATACGACTCCCACTCGAAT
>JAYVRW010000216.1:0-18295 GCA_043775925.1 Blastocatellia bacterium | reverse complement strand
GCGCACGCGCTACGACTTTGACGCCACGGTCGTGACCATCCAGTCCAGGTTTGGCTAATAAGACTCTAATCTTCATAAAAGTTCGCGGTTCGCAGTAGGAAAGTTCGCAGTTCACCTTTGTAAATACACAGAAAATCTGCGAACTAACAACTGCGAACCGCGAACTTCTTTCCTGCGAACTATTTTTCTTTCGTGCCGTTCACTTCCATCGGAGGAAATGGACCGCCTTTGATGGTGCCTTTAATGGAATTGCCAGAAATTTTTCCGGCAAATTCTAAATCAAGCTTTTGTCCGCCAGCGTCAGCAGATGCTTTAAAGGTCACATCTGAGCCATTCACGGTTCCTTCGTTGACTTTGATTTCCCCCATTGGAGAATCAAGGGCACCTGTGACTTTGCCCGCATCAACTTTGAAATTTCCTTTCAGTGGTAATTCCTGTCCATCGGGGGTTTTAATGTTGAGGTTCCAGGCTCCGGCGAGGTCAGCAGATTTGCCGTCAGTTGCCGCTGCTGCGGTGGGAGCTGCGGCATTCAAATCTTTGGGCTTGCCTTCGGTATCAAAGACTTCGACTGTGCCGTATTTCTTTAGCACCTCAATCACTTTTTTCCCGTCCCCGACGGCGACGATTTGCAGATGTTCCAGGTCAATATATTTTTTAGCAACACGTTGAATATCGTCAGGAGCTATTTTCGCAATATTCGCAGCGTATTCGTTCCAGTAATTATCACCCAAATTATAAAGCTTCGTCTGTGTGAAGCTGTTAAGAACCGAGGCGGGCGACTCCAGTTGTAAGGCGAAGATGCCGACAATGGAATTCTTGGCATCCTGCAATTCTTTTTCCGGGACTTTCTCGTCACGAATGCGGTTCAACTCGTACATGAATTCTTTCATTGAGCCATCGGTAACATCAGTTCTGACTTCTGCGGTAGCTGTTAGATTACCACGATATTTGTAAGCTGAAGTGTTGCTGTACGCTCCGTAAGTATAGCCTTTATCTTCACGAAGATTTAAGAATAACCGAGCTGCCGGGCCGCCTCCGAAGATCCGATTCATGACTTCGAGAGCATAATAATCGGGATTGGTTCGTTCAATGGTCAACGTTCCTAACATCAGATTTGTCTGGACTGAGCCGGGGCGATCAATCAAATAAATTTTCTTTGCAGGCAGGTCGTTCACTTTTGGAATTTCAGTGGTTAACGCAGCCCCGCCTTGCCATCCGGCAAAGGCTTTTTCAAGTTTGGCGACAATCTCTGCGGGCTTGACATCACCTGTCAGCGTGAAGATCGCGTTGCTCGGAATGTAATGTTTGGCGTGAAATTTTCGCAGCACATCAGGTGAAAGTTTTGCCCAGTCCTCAGCCGTCACTGAACTTCGCGCTGCGGGATGTGAGCCGTACAAAATCTGATTAAATTTCTCACTGGCAAGAAAGCCGGGATTGGATCTTTGTTGACGAATGGAGGCGATAGAACGCTGCTTTAGTTTCGTAAATTCTTCGTCGGGGAAAGTCGGATTTTTTACTACATCAGCCAATAAATCCAGGATTTTATCAAAATTGTCGGTCAGTCCAGAGGCGGAAACTGTCGTCGAAATAGTAGATAATCCCGTTCCTGCGTTCAGTGCTGCGCCGAGTCCTTCGATTTGTTCAGCGATGTCTTTACTCGAACGTGTCTTCGTACCTTCGCGCAACAGTGAAGCCGTGTATTGCGCTGTGCCTACGGCCTCATCCGCCAGTCCGCCGCTCTTAAAAACCAGGTTGACGGAAAATTGCGGCAGGCGATGATTTTCCAAAATGTAAACTTTGACGCCGTTGCTGAGTGTCATTTCTACGGGCTTTGGAAATTGTACTTTGAGTACGTCTTTGCTGATAGGAGCTTTGCCTTTGATGACAGCGCCCTTAGTTGATTGTGGAGCCGCGCCGCCTTGTTGGGCTACGGCTGTGAGCGATGATGCGGCGATTAACGCCAGACAGCTCAGCTTGGTTTTAAGTTCAAAATTTTTCATAAATATTTTCCTCTTAAATTGCAGCAATTATTTTTTCGCCGGGTTGATGAGCATTACTGTCCGCGAATTCGCGTTGAAATACTTTTTGGCGACACGTTGCACGTCCTCTTTGGTGACGGACTGCATCTTGCTTAACGCTTCATTGATGACTTTCGGCGAACCATAAGAGACGGTTGCTTCTGCGACTGCAATGGCCAATCCCATTGAATTTTGCTTACTTCTGATAAAGTTGGTGCGGAACGAATTTTTGGCTTTTTCTAATTCCCAATCGGCGATTGGTTCGTTCTGTAATTTGGTAATTTCTTCATAAATCGCCGCTTCTACGTCTTCGGTTTTTTTGCCGGGAGACACGAAAGCCTGGAATGAAAAGGTGCTCGGCCCGCGATGATCGGTGTCAGCGCCACCACCAACCTGAACCACTAATTGTTTGTCTTTCACAAGCTTTTGATAAAGGCGCGAACTGCGCCCGCCAGTCAGGACTGAATCCAAAACTTGGAGCGCTTCCTCGTCAGGCGTATTGAAAAAGGTTCCTTTGTAAGCAATCAACACCGCCGGAATTTGTGCCAACGCATCTTCTTCAGTGAAACGTCGTTCGGCTTTTTGCTCAGGCTCAGTCACGTCAACAACGAGAGGCGTCGGTTGTGCTGGAATGCCTTCAAATTGAGCCTGAATTTTTTGTAGCGCCACCTTTGAATCAAAATCTCCGACTAAAGCTAGAACTGCATTGTTCGGGGCGTAGTACGTTTTGAAAAAACCACTCACGTCGCTGACGCTGGCGGCATTCAAATCTTCCATTGAACCAATGACAGAGTGTTTATAAGCGAAATTGTCGAAAGGTGCAGTTTCGAACTTTTCAGAGCCTTTTCCATAAGGTTGATTATCTACGCCTCTACGACGTTCTTCCTGCACGGCATTCCGCTGATTGTCGAGATTTTCTTTGGAAATATCCAAACTTTTCATGCGGTCAGATTCCAGGAAGAGAATTAAATCAAGCTGATTCGCAGGCAGGGCTTCAAAGTAAATGGTGCGATCCGTATTCGTCGTACCATTCATCGTACCGCCGTTATTTTGGACTAAAATAAAATGTTCGCTCTTGCCGATATTTTGCGAGCCTTGAAACATCATGTGCTCGAAGAGGTGCGCAAATCCGGTGCGTCCCTCGCGTTCGTTACGCGATCCGACGTTGTAGTTGACTGCGATGGAAACGACGGGTGCGCTGTGTTCCTCAATGAGAATGACGCGCAAGCCATTTTTGAGGTTATGTTCGGTGTAATTAACTCGTGGGTTATTGCTGGTAGCCGCCATGGTAGCGGGTGCGACAGTTTTAGCTGGGACTGGTTTTTTTTGCGCTGTGACGCTGGTAACGACCAACGCACAAGAGATCAGCGAGAGACTGATTCTGGGGAAGTAATTCATATTTGTAGACTCCTTAAATTAAAAAGCAGGTTCCTGATATTCGCCAAAGATTGGGCGTAGCGCGTCACACATTTCTCCGAGGGTGACATCGGCTCGTGCGCAATCAATTAATAAAGGCATAGTGTTGACCGCAGGGTCTTCTGCTCCACGTTGCAGAGCATGTAATACGCGCTGCACTTCGGTATTGTTTCGTTCCGCACGAAGTTTTTTTAATCGCTCGGATTGTAATTGCTCGACGGTTTCATCAATTTGTAAAATGTTCGGTTCGCCTAACTCTGTTCCGTCCATTTGGTAGGCGTTGACTCCGACGATAACTTTTTCGTCACGCTCCACGGCGCGTTGGTATTGAAACGCCGATTCATGAATTTCTTTTTGCGGGAAGCCAGCGTCAATCGCTTCGACCATGCCGCCAATCGCGTCAATTTTTCTGAAGTATTCCAAGCATTCTTCTTCCAGTTCGTTGGTCAACTTCTCGACAAAATAGGAGCCTCCCAGCGGATCAATCGTATTCGTGACGCCAGTTTCTTCAGCGATTATTTGCTGAGTGCGAAGCGCAATCAAGGCGGCGCGTTCCGTTGGCAACGCGAGAGCTTCATCATAAGCGTCACAATGCAGGCTTTGCGCACCTCCAAGAACTGCGGCGAGTGCCTGAATTGCAACCCGTGAAATATTATTAATCGGTTGTTGCACCGTCAACGAAACGCCTGCTGTCTGGGCGTGAAAGCGCATTTGCCACGATTTCGGATTCTTCGCGCCGAAGCGTTCTTTCATCACTCGATACCAGATTCGGCGAGCGGCGCGGTACTTCGCAATCTCTTCAAAAAAATCATTATGCGCATTGAAAAAGAACGACAGGCGCGGTGCAAAATCATCTACATCCAATCCGGCGCGAATGCCATACTCAACGTATTCAACCCCATCGCGCAAAGTGAAAGCCAGTTCCTGCGCGGCAGTCGAACCAGCTTCGCGGATGTGGTAGCCGCTGATCGAAATCGAATTCCATCTTGGCATGTGTTCGGCGCAGAATTTAAAAGTATCCGTCACCAATCGCATTGAAGGGCGCGGCGGATAAATCCATTCTTTTTGTGCAATATATTCCTTGAGAATATCGTTCTGTAAAGTTCCACTAATTTTGCGCCAATCGGCTCCCTGCTTTTCAGCGGCGGCTAAAAAGAAAGCAAAAATCATTGAAGCCGGACAATTAATCGTCATGGAAGTTGTGACTTTTTCCAGTGGGATTCCCTCGAATAAAACTTCCATGTCTTGCCGCGAAGAGATAGCGACGCCGCATTTTCCAACTTCACCTTCCGCCAAAGAATGGTCTGAATCGTAGCCCATCAACGTTGGCAAATCGAACGCCGTAGACAAGCCTGTCTGTCCGTGTTCCAGTAAATATTTGAAGCGTTGATTGGTGTCGTGGGCTGAACCGAAACCCGCGAATTGGCGCATCGTCCAAACTTTTGCACGGTAGCCGGTGGGATGAATGCCGCGTGTGTAGGGCGGTTCACCAGGGAAGCCGATGTCCTCGGAAAAATTCTGATCGTTGTTTGGCGAATACAAACGATTGATCGGCTTCAGTGAAGTCGTCGTAAATTCACGCCGCGATTCAGGCATTTTCTGCAACGTTGGTTGCAGTGTATTTACTTCCCACTCTTGTTGTTGGGCTACGATGGAATTGTCGTCGGTTTTTGTCATAGCGATTATTCTTTGCAGAAACCCGCACGAAGTAAGTATGTACGCCCTTACTTCGTGCGGGCTTCTGCATTTTATCTCAGTAATGCTTTCACATGCGATTTCACGGTTGCACCCAGCGTGGTTAGATTATATCCGCCTTCGAGACAGGAAACCAATCTACCTTCACAAGAATTTTTCGCCCAATCTTTCAAGCGCCAAGTCATCGCCGAGAAATCCTCATCTTCCAATCGTAACTGCCCCAGTGGATCGTAGAGGTGCGCATCGAATCCGGCGGAAATCATAATTAAATCCGGCGTAAAATTTTTGGCGACGGTTTCCAGAGCTTGCTCAAATTTAATTTTGTAATCTGCGGCGGAAGTTGATGGCTGGATCGGAACATTCAAATTAAATCCTTCGCCTTCCTTGCGTCCAATTTCATTGGCTGCGCCCGTTCCCGGATACCAGGGATATTGATGGAGGCTTAGATAAAAAACCGAAGGATCGTCGTAAAAAATATCCTGCGTTCCGTTGCCGTGATGCACGTCCCAATCCACAATTAAAATTTTATTGATGTACTCGTATTTTTGCTGCGCGGAGCGGGCGGCAATCGCTACGTTATTATAAATGCAAAAGCCCATCGAACGATCAACCGTCGCGTGATGTCCGGGCGGACGACACAGCACAAAAGCATTTTGTTGATGACCTTCGATGACGGTTTCAGTTGCCAGACAAGCGGCTCCGGCGGCTAAGCGGGCAACGTAGTCGGTGGCTTGGCTGACAACTGTATCAGCGTCCAGCAGGATTCTTGAAGATTGGCATTTCGCGGAAGCAGCTTCGACTGTTTGAATCGTTTCTTTGGTGTGGCAGCGCAAAATACTTTCTGCATCAATTGCTACTGGGTTGAGAATGGTTAATTCTTCCAAAAGCGCAGGATCGCTTCTCAGCGCGTCAGCGATCACACTGTAGCGCGCACGTTGTTCAGGATGTTCTCCGGTGTCGTGAAGCAGGAAATCTTCGCTGCAAATAATCGCTGTAGACATAGCTGTGTATGGTAGTCGGAGATAAATAGTTTGGCAAAGTAAAACCTTCAAGTGTGGCGATTCTGCGTGCCGCTTCCAAATCGCCACAACGAATTGGTTAAAACAAAACTGTAACCCCTGTATTTTGCTATTTAGGGTATTGGTACAGTACTTGCTCTATAGTTTTACGGATAAGCCGCCCGACGCTGTGTTGATGTTGCGGTAGGTCCACTAAATTATTTTTCCGTCCATCAACAAACGGAAATCTCTACTGGAGAAACCTAACAACATGAAAAACAATATCCTTTCAATCTCTTTGTCAGCGGGTGTTTTGGCGACAGCTTTGATTTTGGGCGCTTGCTCAGAAACTCCTAGCACGACGACTCCGACTGCGACAACAGCAGCTTCAACTGCGGCTCCGATGGCTTCAGTAGCAGCTTCAACTGCGACAGCAGCAGCTTCAACTGCAACAGCAGCGGCTTCAACCGCGACAACGGCAGCTTCAACGGCGGCTTCTGCTGCAACTGGTACTGCGGTTAAAGCTGGTGAAGCAGCCAAGACTATGGCTGGTACTGCGTCGGTTAAAGCTGGCGATGCGGCCAAGACTGCTGGCACTGCGGCGGTTAAAGCTGGCGACGCGGCCAAGACCGCTGGTACTGCGGCAGGTGGCGCAGTTAAAGATGCGGCTAAAGCTACAGCGAACAAAGCTGGCGATGCGATGAAAGCTGCTGGCGACAAGACCAAAGAAATGGCTGCTCCTGTCAAGAAGCAGTAATTGGTTCAACCGAATTTTTCGGCAAAAACAAAAGAGCCTGATGGATTTTTCCGTCAGGCTCTTTTCGTATCACGGGCTGCCTGCCCGTGAATTAAGACTGACAGTTCTGAAGTTTCCCGTAAATAATTTGTTGCTTACTTAAAAGACACGGGCTGGCAGCCCGCGCTACGTTATGGCTTCTCCGGCTCAAGGTTAATTCCGAAGCGTTCAGCCATCCGATAAAATGTCCGGCGATCAATCTGAAGTATTTCAGAAGCCCGTGATTTATTACCTTTCGCCGCTTCCAGCACAAATAGCAAGTAGCGTTTTTCCAGTTCATCCAGGGAAGGCAAGTCGCTGAAAAGCTTACTCGCTTCAGACGCGATTTCATTACCTTCGCTCAGCGCAGCCGTTTTCATTTTTACCGGAAGGTCTTCTTCGGTGATTGTTTTTCCGCGTGTATGAAGGACTGCGTGCTCAATTGTATTTTCCAGTTCACGGACGTTACCGCTCCATTCATAATTTCTCAGCCGCGACAGCGCTTCACTGGAAAGTGTCAATTGTTTGTTAGTTTCACGACAGGCTTTTTGCAGGAAGTGAAGCGCGAGTAAGGGAATGTCTTCGCGCCGTTCTCGCAACGGTGGGACGCGCAAGGTGATGACGCTGATTCGATAAAATAAATCTTCTCTGAATCTTCCGGCTTTGACTTCAGCCTCTAAACTTCGATGCGTTGCCGCGATGACGCGCACATCTACTTTGGTAGATTTTCCAGAGCCGACGCGCTTGATTTCGCTTTCCTGTAAGGCGCGTAAAAGTTTGACCTGCAACGCCGGACTGGTTTCGCCGATTTCATCTAAGAATAAAGTCCCGTTTTCAGCCTCTTCAAATAATCCTTTTTTATCGGCGACGGCTCCGGTGAAGCTGCCTTTGGCATGTCCGAATAATTCTGCTTCGAGTAATGTTTCAATTAAGGCTCCGCAGTTGACGGCAATAAATGCAGCGTCTTTGCGCGGACTGTTGCTGTGGATGGCGCGCGCCACTAATTCTTTGCCAGTCCCGGATTCGCCTGCGATGAGCACCGTCGAACGGTAGGAGGCGACGCGGGCGATTTCCATGTAAAGTTCAATCATCTGACGACTGTGACCGACTAAACCGGAGGCTTGCTGTGGGAGGTGGTTTTCGATGAACGGCGAAATTTCTTCCGAAGTAGATAATGCGCGCCGCGCCGTCGCAATGATTTCCTGCACGTTGAAGGGCTTACTGATAAAATCAAAAGCTCCTTCTTTAACGGCTTCGATGGCGGTTTCCAAAGTGCCGAAGCCCGAAATCAAAATCACCTGTGGAGTCGGGGTGAATTCTCTAAAGCGCTTCAATAAAGCCAGACCATTCATTGCTTCATTAAGGTTGATGTCGCTGACAACTAATTGAAAAGGCTGTTTTTGCGAGAGTTTTAGCGCAGTTTCGGAATTTTCAGCCTTCGTGACAATCCATCCCTGCTCTTCAAAGATTTCTTTCAGGAAGTTGCAAGTGTCGCGGTCATCATCAATGACAAGAATGTTGTTCATAAATATTTGGGTTTTTTTTAGCCACGAATTACACGAATTTTCACGAATAAGTTTTCTTTCATTCGTGAGAATTCGTGTAATTCGTGGCTACTTCCACCATCAAAGGCAACCGGATTATAAACTCAGCGCCGCGATCAATTTCACTTTTGACGTTAATTTCTCCGCCGTGTTCCTGAATTATTTTTTGCACGACGGTTAAGCCCAGACCGCTCCCGCGTCCTTGCAGCTTGGTTGTAAACAGAGGATCGAAAATTCGTTCCTTCACTTCGTCACTAATCCCAAAGCCGGAATCACGGCAGATAATTTCAGCGTGTGTTTGATTGACAGTGGTCGAGAAAAATAGTTTGCCACCCTCTGGCATTGCGTCCAGACTGTTATTGATGAGATTAATCAGCACCTGTTGAAGCTGGTCATTGTCGGCACTGATGATGGGATTGTCTTCACATAATTCCGTCTGTAGTTCAACTTCGTGTGCGGCTAAGGTGGGAGCCGTAACTTCAAAAATTCTTTGTAACAGTGAATTCACCTCGGTGGCTGCCAGTGTCGGGCGTGGACGCCGGGTTGAGTCCAGCATATTACGGACAATTTTTTCAATGCGCTGAATTTGCGAAGCAATTAAATTCAATCGAGACAGTGTTTTTTCATCAGTCGTTTTGATCTCTAATAATTGCACGTGACCGGAAATTAGATTGAGCGGAGTCCCGACTTCATGCGCGAATTGCGCGGCTAATTGTCCGGCAGCGGCGAGGCGTTCGTAGCGCGTCAATTCGCGCTGAATGTCAAATAATTCAGCATTTGCATCTTCAAGCTGCGTATTGCGCTCGGCTAATTCTGTCGTGGCTTCGCTGACTTTTACTTCCAGTTGTTTCTGGTATTTGGCACGCTCTCCGGTCATTTCTTTGAGGCGCGAAACCATGTGATTGAACACAGTGGCGAGCTGTCCAAATTCATCATTGTCGCGGACTGGAGCCGAGACTTCGAGATTCCCTTTTTCGACATCCGCGATGGCTTTTAGCAAGTCTTCGAGCGGACGATAAATGACCTGATTGAAGAGGCTATAGAGTAAACCGGTAATAGAAATAATGGCCGCCGCCACCAGTCCCGCCGTCAACCAGATCAAGCGTTGCCAATTTGACGAAAGTGGTTCGCGTTCAATGATCAAAGAAATCGCCCCGGCTAAGCGAAACTGTGTGGTTTTATCATTTATATCTCGAATATATTCCAGTTTAGGAGCTGCCGCATAAATTAACTGTTGGTTAATTCCTTGTTCAGAAATCTCGCGCAAACTGGAAACCGCCAACCCTTTGCCAAGCTTTGAAAATTCATTCCCGGGAATGTCTTCTTTTTTTGCGTTTGGGTAGTTGAAAACGTTTTGCATTCGCAGATCGTAGACTCTGACCTGGCGGAATTTCCCGGATGAGGCATTGCGTTGTAAAAAATTGGAAACTGCCAGTTCAATATCAGAGAGCATCACCTGATCAGAATTAGGGTCGGGCAGGGAATTACTTAATTGTAAAGCCAATTGTCTGGCGTGTTCGCCTTGATCCTGCAATTCGACTTCGCGCGCTTTGGTGACAATCGTCAACAGGACTGCAATCAGAACCGCAATTAGGATGAGTGAAATGATAATTGAAGTTCGGGTATAAATCTTTAATTGCCGCATGATTGGTTAAGCCAGCATTGAATGATTTCTAAGCTGCGCTATTTTACCTGAGTCGAATCTCTGGTAAAACTGTGGCGGTAAGTTTACTGCCTTGTGCTATAATTTATTTTGAGTCAATTTATTCTGCTTGATGATTGCACTCAATTATCAACTTCACTCATGAACGTCAAGCATAATCGTTTCTGGATCGTCCGTCTTCTCCGCCTCCCTGCAACAGCGGAACATAAGCTCTCCACTTTCATTCATAGAATACCACCTCGCACCAGACTAAGCTGTAATTTTACCCTGTTATCAGTGGCGACCGCCTGGTTAATTTCGCATTCTAAAATCAGTGCCATGCCTCAATGGGGAAAATGGTTCGGATTGACGTTTGCCGTCGCTGGAATTTTCTTTGCGCTCTTTCAAGCAGCTACGCGCAGTAAATCATTGCGGTTGCCACCTGAAACTACTTTCTGGGTGGCGGCGCTCGCCGTTTTTTTGCAAACTGCCTTTACGCGCGTGGGCTATTATTTTGCTGAAACTTTGACGCACAACGCAGACCTGAGCGAGCATCTTTCGACCTTTGGATTTGAATTAGCTATTCCGTTTGCGGCCTGTGCGTTGGTGCTCAGCTTGTTGGTCGGTTCCCAAATTGCGTTAGTCGCGGCGCTGGTTTCATCGCTTTTTGCTGCTTTTATTTCTGACGCAGGGATCGCTATCGGCGTTTATTCATTGGTTGGTTCAGTAGCTGCAATTGCTGGTTCCGAGCGGTATCGTTCGCGTAATGCGATCTCAATTGAAGTCCTGGTTATTGGTTCAGTCAACGCCTTAATGAGCCTGGTCATGCCGTTCATTGCGGGACAGCCGGTGACGCTCCGAAGTCTTCTGAATGGGGTTTTACTGGGATTTATTAGTGGCTTGCAAGTGGCAGCGATTGTCAGCCTGATCGCACCGGTTTTTGAATCGGCTTTTGAAATTCTCACTGACATGAAATTGCTGGAACTTTCCAGTGCTGATAACCCGTTGTTGCGTGATTTAGCGATTAAGACTCCCGGCACGCATCATCATTCTTTCATCGTGGCAACGTTGGCAGAATCCGCCGCGAAAGCCATTGGAGCGAATGATTTATTAGCAAAAACAGCCTGTCTGTATCACGACATCGGCAAGATGGCGGCGCCGAAAATGTACATCGAAAATCAGAACGGGATGGAAAATCCTCACAATCAGGTGACTGCCAGGGATAGTGTCAGGATTGTGACGGGGCATGTGCGGCGCGGGATTAAGATGGCGCAGGAATTTGGCTTACCGCAGCAAATTATTGATTTCATTCCGCAGCATCATGGGACGCGCATCCTGGCGTACTTTTATCACAAAGCAAAATCCGATGCTGAAGCGTGCGGGGAAACTGTTGATCCGGCAGATTTTCGCTACCCTGGCCCCAAGCCGCAAACCAAAGAAGCCGTCATTGTCATGTTAGCCGATGGCTCCGAAGCTGCCGTCCGTTCCTTGCACGAACATTCGATTGAAAATATTCGGGCCATCATCAAAAAAATCATTGATCATATTGTCGCGGACGGACAATTCAATGAGAGCGATGTGACGTTGCAGGAACTTGATATAATTCGTGAGAGCCTGATTAATACCCTCGCCAGCATCCATCATCAGCGCGTCAGCTACCCCGGATTTAATCCCTCGAAAGACGATAAGCCCGACCCGAATGAAGGGAAAGATAAAGAACCGCCATTGCCTTCAACTCTGCAAGCCGGGGTAAGATAGTTTCGAGTCTCTGGTTTCGAGTTTCGAGGAAGAATGAGTCACTTGGTTTCTCGAAACCAGAAACTCAAAACTCGAAACTAAGAGTTACCACCGACGCCTCTTCTGCCCGATATTATCCGTTCCAAAAGTTCCAATCCCCCGTAGCGTAAATGAAAATAAAAATCTATTTTCATTACGCAGCCCTGCTTTGAAGGTGTAGTTCTGGAATTGGAAACTGCAACAATCCCACGCCCAGCCTCCGGTCGTAATTAAATTGATGTAGCGAGGATCGCGGGAAGTCGCGTCAAAAAACTGTGTGCGTAAATCGTAAGCGACGGTTAATCCCATGTACGGACCTTTTTGCGCGGTGCCAAGAAACAGCGAGGTGTCCATCTGATTTCCTGGCAACGTCGTTTGATCGTAGCGTGTTCCTTGGCCCGGCAACCAGCGCGTCAAATACCACGATTGACTGATTTGATACAAACGGCGGCGGAGTCCACCAGAAAATGACAAGTCTCTCAACTGAGCGTTATTTGAGTCCACATCCATTTTGAAATCTGCAAAGGTGGCTTCAGTCGGACGAATACGAGCGTTGACGGAAAGGGGAGAAAAACTTTTCTGAAAACCTAAATATGCAAATCCAGTCAATGTATTGAGTGCAGAAAATTGATTACGTTTATCGTTTTGAAGCGCACCACCAAATTCAGGATCGAAGAAATGTTTCTGCGCGACGGTCAAGGTCATCCATTCGTAAGGCTGTGAACTTTTGCCGTCGGCGCTCATCCGTTTGACCAGAAAGCGATTTGTGACTCCGTATTCAATTTCATTGGTGTTCGCCACTGCATCGCGTTCATCAAAGCGTAATGTGCTGGAAAAATCGTTGATCCCGGCAATGATACGATACGTGATGAACGGCTCGATGAGGTGCTTGAACAGAGCAGATCCATCACTTTTGCGATAGATGCGCGAAAACATTGGCGGACGAATATCCAAACTGAAATCGGCGTAATTGCGCAGCAAATTGGTTCCGACTACTTGTTGCGTGACGGGATTAAAACTGTCACTGTAAAAGGTTGAGCGAAGTGTCAGGCTTGGCGTTAAAGTGAAACCTTTGAATGACTGAAGTGGAAAGGTGAAGCGCGGGTTCGCGTCAATTCGTTGCGAAACGCCAGGCGTTCTTAATGACGTCGTATTGCCATTTGAAACAGTTCGCTTCAATCCCTCCATTGAACTGTCAAAGCTAAAATAAATAGGGATTGTCTCAGATATTTTTTCGCTGCGTTTGTTTAGTTCAAAACTGGGAGCCTGTCGTGTCTTGATGATTTGTGAGCCGAGGAAAATGCTTTGTTCATTGATCGAAGCGTTAAAGCTATAGGCTCCAAAGTTCTTGTTCACGTAAAGTTGTGAACGCTCTTCGGGAGAGATGGCCTGTTGCGCGTTTTCGGCAAAGACTTGTCGGAATGAAAAATTTGAAGTGATATTGACATCAGCAACGGCGACGAATCCATTCTTGAAATATTGCACGGCATCCGCGTAGAAGCTGCTCCCGCCTTGATTGGGGAGGCGGCATAAGCGCGGATTGGATGGCAGCGGCGGCTGTCCTGCGCATTGCTGATCGGTGATCGCCGCAGTTTCTCCACCAAAAAGCCGATCCTTGACAATAAAGGTGCCAAACGCAATCCGCGAATTTTCATCTGGGCGCGCTCGAAAATCCATCCCGAATCCAAGTCCGCGTTTCGTGAAAATATCAGTTCGCAACAGGATGTCGGCACTGCGTCCCAGCTCCTGATAATACCCTAAATGAAGCGTTCGCCCCTTGATATTAGACGTTCCTGAAGTTGGGAGTAGAAAACCTGACGAACGTTCTCGCTTGCTGATTGAAAGTGAGAGATAGGGAAAGTACAAAATTGGAATATTTTTAATTCTGAAAAGCGAGTTGTACATCACCGCTTTATCGTCAAGTGTAATGCGGGCGCGTTTCGAGGTGAAACTCCATTTGGGAACTGCTTCCTGGCAAGCTGTAATTTTTGCATTCTCAACACTGTAACTCAGGTCTCCAACTTTATCTGTTCGCGTGGCATCAATCACAACTGTCGTACCGTCAGAAGTGCGATCTGTATACGAGGTAGAAGTGAATAAAGTCCCACGTTTAGTTTCTAAATTTATTTCTACTTTTTCGGCGATGATGGATTGTCCCTGCTGTTCGAAAAAGACATTTCCTTCAGCCACTACGTCATTCGTAGCATCGTTAAAGGTAATCCGGTCGGCGTAGATCGTGATGTCGGTAAAATCCAGATGAGCGTTCCCGGAGCTAATGATGACATTGCCCTGGGCTTCTTTGCGATCAGCAGTAATCGTCGCTACTTCTTCATTTCTATCAGGAACGCGCGCCGTCACGTTCAGACCTGCTCCCGGTTGATTTCGGCGCATCGCTCGCTTTTCTGCTTCGGCGTCGGCGATAGGGTTTTCAACTTTTTTTTCTGTTTGTGACGGGTCTTGCGCGAGCGCCGGAATTAGAAAAAATATTCCAAGCACCAATGAAAGGAAGTTAGCAGGGAAATGATGGCGATGGTTGTTCGGCAAAAGCATTAACAGAAAATCTCAGGAAAAACGCAGGGGGCTGAACATCAGCACGATACATTATTTTATCACGGCTGAGTTGAGATTTATAATGAGAATTGTGCGGCGGAAATTTGATCTAAATCAAAATACAAAAAACCAGACAGGATTGGCAAGATTGACAGGGTTAGATGATTGAGATGGCTCAATTTTATTCTTAATCCTGTTCATCCCGTCAATCCTGTCTAGTGGTTCTGAGACTACGATTTTTCGATTAAATGATTTTCAAATTGAGCACGAAGTACTTTCTTATCGAATTTTCCTACGCTCGTTTTGGGAACTACATCAATGAAGACGACATCATCAGGCGTCCACCATTTAGCAATTTTGCCTTCGAGGAATTCCAGCACGGCGGCTTTATCAATTTCTGCCTCAGGTTTTTTGACCACGCAGGCTAAAGGGCGCTCCTGCCAACGGGCATGATTAACGCCAATGACAGCAGCTTCCGCGACTCCGGGCATTGCCATAATCATGTTTTCCATGTCTACGGACGAAATCCATTCACCACCGCTTTTAATCACGTCTTTGGCGCGATCTGCGATGCCCATATAACCGTCAGAATCCATCGTCGCGATGTCGCCCGTATCGAACCATCCATTCGGAAAACGATCAGCGGCATCGGCTTTGTAATATTCGCTGGCGATCCACGGCCCACGAATTAACAGTTTACCCATTGAGATTCCATCGTTCGGGACTTCGTTACCGTTTTCGTCTTCGATCCGAAGTTCAAGTCCGGTGGCGACGATGCCAGCGCGTTGTTTGACATCCAGAATCCGGCTTCGATCCCAGTCTTTCATTTTGGGTTTGACTCTGGTGACAGTCCCGAGCGGAGAGGTTTCCGTCATTCCCCAGCCCTGAACAAATTCGACATTGAGGTTATCTTCCAGCCATTCAATCAACGCTCTGGGCGGAGCCGAGCCGCCGCACATCATGACTTTCAGGCTAGACAAATCGTATTTCCCGGGATTGGCGACGATCTCATTTTTGACCCCCAACCAAATCGTTGGAACTCCAGCAGTAAAATTTACTTTTTCGTCCTGAATTAATTGGCAGATCGAAGCGCCGTCCATCGTTGAACCGGGAAAAACCTGCTTCGCGCCAATCATTGTAGCGATGTAAGGCAAGCCCCACGCATTCGCATGAAACATCGGAACAACCGCCATGATTGTATCGTTTCTGGTTAGCCCCAGACTATCAGGCAGGGCGCTGGCAATGGCATGGAGGTAGTTCGAACGGTGCGTATACATCGCGCCTTTCGGATTGCCAGTCGTGCCGGAGGTGTAGCATAAGCCCATCGGCGTATTTTCATCCAAATCAGGCCACGTAAAATCCGCACTTTCCGCCGCGACTAAGGTTTCGTAATTCAGCGTATTTGGCAGTGAAGTTTTGAACTCTCCGCTGTTGCTCATCACAATGAAACTTTTAACAGTCGTTAATTCTCCAGCGATGCGTTCGAGCAAGGGCAAGAGGTCTTCATCAACGCAGATAATTTTGTCTTCAGCGTGATTGATGACGTACGCCAACTGATCGGCGGCGAGGCGTAAATTCAAAGTATGGAGTACGGCTCCCATGTTGGGAACAGCGTTGTAAAGTTCGAGGTGGCGAAAATTATTCCACGCCAGAGAACCGACCCGGTCGCCGCGTTCGACACCAAGCTTTTGTAAGGCATTCGCCAATTGTTTAGCGCGTGCTCCGATTTGCGCATAAGTGTGGCGATGAATGCCATCACGCATTTTGGAAACGACTTCGATTTCGGGGGCGAGAAGTGGGCCGCGCTCCATCAGCACTTTCATGGTTAGTTGGGACTGCATCATGGTCATAAAATTTTCTCCCTGAAGTTGATGAATATTACTGCTTCAATGACGAAGCGTAAATTACCACTGCTCCAGATTTGGCTCAAGATGCAATCGTGACAGTTTGTAAAGTGACACAGAAAATATGATGGTTGTAATTTATCGAAGCTGCTTCTTGTCCTTCACCGCTACCAGTTCTTTCCAGATAATTTCTTCATTGGCTTCGGCTTCTAATTCTAATTCTTTAAGCAGGGTATCGCGCTGAGAAATGCGATTCAGCATGAAGGGGGAAGGCTTCGTCTGAGCATTTTCGTGAGCGTTCACCAGAATGCTTTCATTGGTGTCTTCGATCAGTTCGTTCACCATGCGCGTCCGCAAATTATTTTTCAGAATGAATTTCGCATGACTTAATTCATGTCCTAAAACTTCGGCGTAGCGTTCTTCTTTTTTGAGGAACTGGAAAGCGATAAACCCATTTTTTCGAGCGGCGGCTGTGGAGCTTAAAGCACTATCAATACTTGAGAGAAAAAGCTTGAGTGTCACGGTATGGCTTTGGCAGGTCGGATCATAACTTTCAATCGAGAGGCTTCCGGCTGTACTGGATTGAAAATTATTGGTTTTGATGATCTCAATCATAATCGTGTGTTCTGAATGCAATCCCCATTGCCATAATCCATGCAGCGTCGGGAATAAGAAGTTCTCGTTCTGATCTTTTTGCCGGACGATTTTTTCAATGGCTTTCCATTTTTTTAAATCATCTTTGGACAGCCGCGAAGTATTGAATCCACCGCGCTCAATCGCCAGTTTCGGGATCGGCGCCGTCACGGTAGTGCTGTATGTATAGGTCATGGCGGCAGATTCAGCCTGATGATTGGAAGACGTGTCGAGGAAGGACGAGGGGAAAAACTGGGCATCAACCGCTGCGCAAAGCGCAGTAATGATGAGGAGTGAAAAGAAAAATCGAGACGATACGTTCAGCAGCTTCATGGCGAAGCCTCCAGAGAAAAGAGATCAAAAAAGTGAACGTGTGTAAGTCGAAGGGTTAATTTAGTAGAGTCTGGCTTGAGTCGAATCGGGTGCGCGGGCAGCGCGTGAGAAAGCCGATAACGAATAAAGTATAGCGCAGAACTTTGCTGTGTAAATAATTATTTTTGTCTGGGATTAAATGGCTGCGTTGTGTCGTGAGCCGCGAATTAGGATTGGAACTGGTGAATGATGGGTTGCGCCGATGGAATCCACGCCAGCAGGAGTTCTTGAGCACACCTGCGGAGATTTACGCTCGTGCTGATGAGCAAGCCGCCGCTCGACAAAATGAGGTGAGATTTTTTGAGTCACGAATTGGCGCGAATTCGCACGAAGATTTTTTCACTAAAATTTCCTTTTTGACACTCCCGGATGAACCTACTACATTTCACCAACGATGAAGCGAGCTGCTACTGCAAAAACTATCAGACCTACCGCAATCCAGAAAAACGTTTTGGCGCAGCACATCGCACAATTTAGTGAACAAATTGCCGAGCATTTCCACCCTGATAAAATCATTTTATTTGGCTCACAAGCTTACGGCACACCCACACCTGAATCTGATATTGACTTGCTTGTAGTGGGATTACGAAGGACGACACACTACACAAGCCATCAAAATTCTTGAGAACCTGAAGACACTTGCGCCGATTGATTTATTAGTGCGAACGCCTGCTCAGGTAAGTGAGCGCTTGCGGTTGGGAGACCGTTTTATGCAGGAAATTATTGAGCGCGGAAAAGTTTTGTATGAAGCCCATCACACAAGAATGGATTGAGAAAGCAGAAGGCGACTGGAATGCGGCATTACTACTTTACCGTGCGCGTAAATTCCCGCATTACGATGCTGCCTGCTTTCATACCCAACAGAGCGCGGAAAAATATTTGAAGGCGCGATTAGAAGAAACCGGAACAAGCTTTGCCAGAACCCATAATTTGGAGGGTATGGGGAATTATGTGTAAGTGAGAAACTGACCGAAAGGGCTGGACTCACAGATGACAAGAAAAAACGAACTGATGGAGCCGACGAAATTTGAT
>JAYVRW010000215.1:0-18356 GCA_043775925.1 Blastocatellia bacterium | reverse complement strand
ACAGTAAAGCTAAGTGATGAGCAATGGGCGAAGATGGTAGAATTTTTACGAACGTGTCCTGACGGCCAGATCGGAGCGCACTGGAAATGCCGTCAATTTGTCTCTGCCGTGTTGTGGATGTTGCACGGTGGAGCGCCGTGGCGACTCCTGCCAGCCGAGTACGGAAAGTGGAATAGTCAATATAAGCGCTTTGCCCGCTGGAGCGAAAAAAAGGTGTTTGAAAAATTCTTTGCGTCTTGCGCCACGGAGCCCGATCTTGAAAGTCTGATGACGGATAGCACGGTGGTACGTGCGCATCCGTGCGCCGCTGGTGCCAAAAAAAACACGGCGCGCAAGCCTTAGGACGCAGTAAAGGTGGCTTTACCTCCCAGTTGCACCTCAGTGTTGATGCGCTGGGACTGGGGCTACGTTTCTTACTGACAGCCGGACAGCGACATCGGACAAGGTCCGGAACTGATCAAAGCTTTTTCGTGTGCATTTGTCATTGCTGATAAAGGGTACGATTCCGATGCTTTTGTCGAGCTGATGACCGCGCAGGGAGCCACCGCTGTGATCAGCTCGAATCGTAAAGTCCAGCGCGACTACGACAAGCCTTTGTACCGCGAACGTCATCTGGTCGAATGCTATATCAATAAGCTCAAGCATTTCCGCCGCGTCTTTTCTCGCTTCGACAAACTGGCTCGCAATTATCTAAGCTTTGTTTATCTTGCCAGTGCTATGATTTGGCTCCGTCAACATGTCAACAGAACCTAATTAAGCAGGTATGGGGAGACACGCATTTAGCCACTAAGCTAGTTTATTTTTGGGAAGAGCCTTTAACCTACTTTCATAACAAGTACTCAACTTGGTACGTGAGTGGCGACATAGTTTCTTCTGCTCGAAAGACATTTTTTTTTGATGTTCATAATACACTGAGCCATTTACCTTTTGAGTTTTTCAGAGAAATGATGGTTACCATTCCCGGCTGGACGCAAAAAATTGGTCGGCGATTCGGACAGATATTTGATCTGACAAAAAACTTCAATGTAAACTTTTTTCAGCCGCAAGATGCACTCCATTTGACGCAAGGGTATATCTCGCCAGAAGACAAGATTGCTCTCACGATTGATGATTATGGTGACGGCTCGCGCAGTGCTTTCAAGCTTCTCACGCCATTGATTGCACTTGCGGAGTTAGCGACAGAAAAAGAGCCGGGGGTGTTTATTTGGGAAGAGCCAGAACTTTTTCAAAATCCACAATCATTGGGAAAATTGCTGGCAGAAGTCGCCGACTTAATCAAAGACAAGCCAATTCAAATTTTCATCGCAACGCACAGCATTGAAGTCGTTGCTCAATTTGTTCGCCTGGTTGAAGCGCAACAGATCAAGAGCGAAGACCTCTTAGCCATTCGTCTGAATTTACACGAAGGAAAACTCGCTTCGTCGGCTTTTAATCACGAAGAAATTCGACGCTGGACAGCGATGAATCTTGACCTCAGAGTTCCGCAGGGTGAAGTAGACAGCCCGCTCCGATTCCAATTTAAGGAGACTGTTGATGCCGAAGTCGAAGATTGATGTATTCTCCGAAGGAAAGACGGAAAAAGAGATTTTCACTCAGTTTGCAAAACGAATCTTTACGGATGTCGAATTTCAGGAAAGAGGCGGTGGCGGTGTTGATGAAATGCTGAAGAGCCTGCAACAGCGCATTAAATCTCAAGTAGAATTACAAACTGAAACTACGGAACTATTGAATATTCTGGTAGTCCGAGATTGCGATAAGCATTTAAAGCAAACGATAGAATTTGTGCGTGATAACACATTAGAATATATCCAACCGTACTTTCAGAATGCTGTTTTTCAAGCTGATACGACTCATCAGAATATTTTCAATTTACAAATTGAAGCACCGACATTGAAGCTGGTTTTACATGTTGCTGACAAAAAATACATGAGCGATTTTATCAAAACTACGGTTGATGATTATGTGCTGGATTTAGCGTTGCGGTTACCTACCATCAAAATTCTGCTTGATAAGAAAAAAGTTGAAGGTGAGCGGCAGAAACCTAAACGAGATTGGCAGGCAGTAACCGAGGATGGAATTCTCAATAAAGTTAAGTCTGAGATTCCAGCTTTATTACTCAGCAACAAGATACCTCCTGTGATTGAAGCCAAAGAACTTTTACGAATTTATGCGACTGTTTTCCAGGAACATGTTTCTCCGGCTGTCATCGCAGGAAAGCTTTTAGCCAATGCAGAAGAAAAAGATATTCGTGAAGTCTTTGCGCCACTGATTGCCGCGACTCAGCTTTTGGCCTAAATACTCATTTTGCGCGGACCCTCACAACCTTCTCAAATTTTATCTCAGTAGGGCAATTTGGAAAGATTGCGCTACTTTTGCTGCCATTGCCAACCTGAAATTTCCGGTGGATCAATTCCGTATATTTCTACATATTCGCGGTGAGCGCGGATTTTATCTTCATATTTCCTGATTAGTCCTTCGGCGTGGGCGGAGACTTTTGGATTGTGCGCCGCTAATTTCCGTGCGGCTTGCATAACGACGTGGTAGCGGCTGGTACGATTGCGAACCATCATATCGAATGGTGTAGTGGTCGAACCCTCTTCACGATAACCGTTGATGTCAAATCGTCCACTATTGGGTCGTTCCCAGATTAATTGTTTGATCGCAGAAGTGTAGCCGTGAAAGCTGAATACCACCGGGCAATCAAGCGGGAACAGGCGCTGAAAGCGGTCTTCGGTGAGTCCGTGCGGATATTTTTGTGGAATACCAAGCATCATCAGGTCGGTGACATTGACTACGCGCACTTTCCAGTCCGGCATTTCTTCACGCAGAATTTGTGTCGCTGCCATTGTTTCCAGCGTTAAATTATCGCCACAGGCTGCCAGCACAATTTCCGGGTCTTCGCCTTCATTCACACTCGCCCAGCGCCAGATAGACGCGCCGACGCGACAATGCTCAATCGCTTCATCCATTGATAACCATTGCGGCATCGGCTGTTTTCCGGCGATGATGAGATTGATGTAATTCGTTGAGCGAAAACAATGATCCATTGTTGACAGCAAACAGTTCCCATCGGGTGGCAAATAGATACGATACGTGAATCCTTTTTTGGTGAGTAGGTTGTTGATAAAACCAGGTCCTTGATGCGAGTATCCGTTGTGATCCTGTCGCCACGCTTCAGAGGACAATAAATAATTCAGTGAAGCAATAGGCTTGCGCCACGGCACTTCGAGCGAAGCTTTAAGGAACTTGGCGTACTGATTCATCATCCCGTCTACAATCGGCAGAAATGCTTCGTAGCACGGAAACAGCCCGTGTCGGCCAGTCAATAAATATCCCTGCAACCATCCCTGACAATTGTGTTCGCTCAACATTTCCATGACGCGCCCGTCGCGGCTGGTATGTTCGGCGCCGGGCGGCAGCGGCCAGATGTATTGTCGGTCAGTTGCTTCCAGCACTTCAGCGAGCCGATTCGATTCCAGTTCATCAGGACACACAATGCGGAAGTTTCGCGCTGCTTGATTGCGTTCGATTAATTCACGCAGATACGAGCCGAGAAATTTCATGTGACTGACGCGCTCTGCGTCGCGGGTTTTGAATTCTACGGCGTGCGAATTCAGCGCAGGTAATTCCAGCGGGATGATCCGTTCACCGCCAAAGCTGTGCGGGTTCATTGCAATTCGTTTTTCACGCGGCGGACACTGCGCCGCAATGTCAGTCAGGGGGCGTCCGTCCAGATCAAATAATTCTTCGGGACGATATGATTGTAGCCAATGCTCCAGTGCAGCCAGATGTGCTGGATTCGTCTTCGGTTCTTTGACAGGAATTTGGTGCGAACGGAAAGAGCCTTCGACCTGATGACCGTCCATTTGATGTGGACAGCCCATGCCTTTGGGCGTTTGCAAAATAATCATCGGCCACTGCGGACGTTCTGGCATGTGTCCAAGCCGTGCTTGTCCCTGCAAGGCGCGAATTTCACGATATGCCCAATCAAGCGCTTCATCAGTATCTTCGTCCAATTTTTCGCTGTAGCTGATGAGCCGCACAGCATAGCCGTAGCCTGTGAATAAAGCCTTCAACTCATCATCAGTCATTGTTCCGAAGATCGTCGGGTTCGCAATTTTGAAACCATTCAAGTGCAGAATTGGCAGGACAGCGCCGTCTGTCGCGGGGCTTAAAAATTTGTTACTGTGCCACGCTCCGGCGGTCGGGCCGGTTTCGGCTTCACCATCGCCGACAATACACGCGACAATTAAATCGGGATTATCAAACGCCGCGCCGAACGCAGTTGACAGCGCATAGCCCAGCTCTCCGCCTTCGCTGATAACACCGGGGAGCGCGGGACTCAGATGACTGGGAAATCCGTAAGGCCACGAGAAGCGTCTCATGAAAATTTCCATCCCGTTCAGGTCTTGCGTCACTTCGGGATAAAACTCAGTAATTGTGCCTTCGAGATACATATTCGCCATGTTCGCCGCTGCGCCGTGTCCTGGCCCCGTGACCAATAAAATGCTCGCATCGGTGCGTTGAATCAGGCGATTGAGATGAGAGTAGAGGAGATTGATGCCGGGCGCAGTTCCAAAATGTCCAAGCAGGCGATCTTTGATGTGTTCGGCTCGCAATGGTTCTCGCAGCAAAGGATTGGCTTTGAGATAAATTTGCGCTGCTGATAAATAATTGACTGCACGTTGATAGCGGTTCATCGCCTGTGCGGTAGCTTCGTCAAAATGTGATGATTGATTGGATTGAATAGCAGCGTCGGGTGATTTTTGTGATGGTGTCATTTTTAATATCTTTCTTGAACGTTGTACAAATTTATCTCTGACAGAGTACGTGCAAGTGTCATGCCATAAAGAAAAGTCTTTCAATTATTCTGGCTGGATAGAATTGAGGTGTGAAGTGGGTGAAAATCCTCAACCCAAAGCGAGAAATTACGCTGTGTTGCCTGCCTTGGATGGTGAAATTGAAGTAATCGCAATGGCACATTAGTTGCACCTCCGCAGTTGTAAAAATCTCCAGAGGGAATTGAATGAATGAACCTATTAATCTTCAGCCACCACGTGGTCTGACTGCCAGTGAAGCCACGCAGCGGATGACGCAGTTTGGCCCCAATGAAATTATTGCCCACGCCACACGCAGCAGTATTGTTGTTTATCTTTCACATTTCGCGCACCCGCTGATACTGATTTTATTGGCAGCCAGTGTTGTTTCCGCCTTTGCTGGTGAAGTCACGAATGCCAGTATTATCGCCTTCATTATTTTGCTCAGTGTGACATTGGATTTCGTGCAGGAGCGGCGTTCAGGAAAAGCGGCGGCAGCCTTGCGTGCGGCAGTCGCGCTACGTGCAACTGTGATTCGTGAAGGCATTTCGCGCACCATCCCGGCGCGTGAACTCGTCCCCGGTGATGTCGTGCAATTGATCGTCGGAGATTTAATCCCCGCTGATGCGCGGGTAGTACATGCCAAAGATTTTTTTGTAGATCAGGCAGCTTTCACCGGAGAATCTTTTCCGGTTGAAAAGATGGCGGGAGCGAACAATGACAAGCTTGAAGACAAAACGCATCAGGTCTGGCTTGGCACGAATGTAACGGGCGGTGAAGCATTAATTGAAATCACCAGCACGGGCGCCAGGACAGAATTTGCCCATCTGGCGCGGACACTGGCGGATACACCACCTGAAACTGAGTTCGAGCGCGGCACTCGCAGCTTCGGCGTCTTTGTGACGAAGGTCATTGGCGTACTGGTACTTTTTGTCTTTCTGGTCAACCTTGCCTTTCATCGCAACGCGCTTGATTCCTTCTTGTTTGCAGTCGCGCTGGCGGTCGGACTGACGCCGGGATTATTGCCGATGATTATGTCGGTGACGCTCGCGCACGGAGCGATCCGGCTGGCGAAAAAACACGTTATCGTCAAACGGCTGGCGGCGCTGGAAGACCTCGGCAGCATTGATATTTTCTGCACTGACAAAACGGGTACGCTCACCGAAGGCGCTATTACATTAGTTCGTCACGTTGATTCCAGCGGTAATGAAAATGCGCGTGTCCTGCTTTTTGCGCTGCTCAATGCCTCGCATCAGACCGGACTGCGCAGTCCGCTGGACGATGCAATTTTGCGCCATGAACACGATGCGCTCCCGCTCTATACGAAGGTGGATGAACTGCCCTTTGATTTTCAGCGTCGCCGTCTTTCCGTTATCGTTGAAGGCGATCATCAAATATCTCTCATTGCCAAAGGCGCGCCCGAATCAATTCTTGAAGTTTGTACGGCGTATGAATTAAACGGGCAGCGGATGCCGCTGGATGAATCGGCTTTGGCGCAATGCAAGACAACTTTTACTTCGTTGAGCAGGGAAGGCTATCGCGTGCTCGGCCTCGCCTTCCGCGAAATTGTAGAAAAGCGCGACGCGCATTTCTCCGCTGCGGATGAATGCGACCTCGTATTTATGGGTTTTGCGGCATTTCTTGATCCACCGAAAAAATCTGTGACGACTACTTTGCAAGCGCTCCAACGCGATGGCGTCGAAGTCAAAGTGTTGACTGGCGATAACGAAATTGTGACGCGCAAAATCTGCGATGAAGTAGGCTTGACCATTCGCGGTGTGATTACTGGCATAGAACTTGAAGAAGTCTCTGATCAGGCTTTGCCACAATTGGCACAGAGTCTGACTATTTTTGCGCGGGTTTCGCCCGATCAAAAACGGCACATCATTGAAGCTTTGCAAAAAGGCGGACACGCCGTTGGCTACCTCGGAGATGGGATTAACGACGCTCCGAGTTTACGTGTCGCTGACGTTGGATTGTCGGTTGATTCAGCGGTAGATGTGGCGCGTGAAGCGGCTGATTTAATTCTGCTGCGGAAATCTCTGCATGTCGTTCATGACGGCATTATGGAAGGGCGTCGCACCTTCGGCAATGTCATGAAGTATATCCTGATGGGAACGTCATCGAACTTTGGAAATATGTTTAGTATGGCGGGAGCTTCGCTGTTGCTGCCATTTCTGCCGCTGTTGCCGCCGCAGATTTTGCTCAACAATCTGCTTTATGATCTATCTCAGGTGACGATCCCCGGCGACCAGGTGGACAATGATTATTTATTAAAGCCGCGTCGGTGGAGCGTTGCTTTAATTCGTCGTTATATGATCTGGATGGGATTAGTGAGTTCCGTCTTTGATTTTCTCACCTTTGGGATTTTGCTGTGGGTTTTTCAGGCGCAGGCTGCATTGTTTCGCACAGGCTGGTTTATCGAATCACTGGCGACACAGACTTTAGTGATTCTGGTCATCCGCACCCGAAGCGTACCGTGGCGCAGCAGACCGAGTCGCGCTTTGCTGTTTAGCACCTTAACGTGCGTCGCGGTTGGTGTCGTCCTCCCCTTTACGCCGCTCGCGTCATTGCTGGGCTTTGTTGTTCCGCCCTTGTCCCTACTGTTGACGATTGTGGTGATGGTAGTAATTTATCTGGCGATGGCGGAAGGCATGAAGCGCTGGCTTTATCGTGGACATTTCGATTAAATCGCTTTCTTATAGCAGTTTGCGGATGAGTGTGACCGGTGTCGTACGGCGAGCAGTAGCGAGCTGGTCGGCTGTGGGGAAGGAACCAACTCGCTACTGCTCGCCGTACTGTACACGCAGCCGCATCAGGTTAGACACGGACAACCTCAACCGAGCAATGCGCCCGCGCTGCTACTGCCGCCGAAACACTGCCCAGCAATAAACGTTCAATTTTACTGATGCCCTGAGCGCCGACAAAAATACAATCCGCGCCCCATTTTTCAGCCTCATCACAAAGCAGATGTTTCGGGTCTTGTTGCTCAATCACCATCGAGACCTGCAAGCCACGAGCTTGTAATTTTTCTTTGGTCTCATTCATTTTTACTTCGAGCTGTTGTTTCGCCTCCCTGACCCATGCTGCCAACTCCGCTGCTGCGGCTTCCGTTCCCACTAAGGGTAAATCCCAGGTAGCGTTAACGAGGCGGACTTCGGTTCCGACAGGCCAGTTGCGTGCCACTACAGTGTCAGCCGCAGCCGCAGCTCCCGCTGATCCGTCCAGTCCGACAATCAGGCGCACGGGTGTATCCGGCTCTGATATTTTGCCGCGTGCCACCCGAACTGAACAATGCGCCGCCGTCACAACTTTTTGGGAAACGCTGCCCAGAATTAAACGACCAAGCGCTGTCCGTCCATGTGACCCCACCACAATTAAGTCAGGGTTCCAGTGGTCAGCGATTTCCAGCAGGATGCTACCCGGCGAACCCATCTGGGTTTGTGGCGTCACTTCCCATTGCGGAAACGCGGTGCGGATCGCGACGGCAGCTTCACGCGCTTGTAACAATGCCTCTGATTCCTGATTGCGCCCAGCCATCACTTCATAGCTTGAAGGCGGAGGCATCCAGCTTTCTGTAATACTGATAACGCGCACCTCAGCGGTTACAGGCAAGCCCGCCTGTAACAAATCATCCACTGCCGCACGCGCGCAATCTGATCCATCATAAGCAAGTAAGATTTTCATAAATTTACTTTAGTTCTGATAAAAACAGTCATCTGCAACTCCCCCAAGTGCAGATGACTGTAATGTTGTAGCGTTCAGGTAAACCATCGCGCTACAAGTTCAATAGTATCTTAAAAATCTCAAGGTGCGAAGCCTCAAGCGGAACAACGCTTATATGTTGCAAACCCTACCAAATTATCAGTTTCTTTTAGGCTTTGCACCTTGAGATGAAGCAAGCCTCGTGCCAGTGCTGTTGATTGAAAAATGTTTTTTATCCGGGGATTTTTACGCAGTGCCAATCCCAAAATAAGTAAGTTTCCGCAGTTATTGTTATGAATGTGTAAAAAAGTGTCGGGAAAAGAGCGTTACGACTCTCTTCACCTGCGGAACAATTCTTGCACATTCAGTGATTTCCTCATCAGGTTGAAAGACATGGAAGAACATCCGGGCAACCATAAAATATTAATTGTAGATGATGAACCACTGATTCGGTGGACTCTGGAAGAATCATTAAAAGGCTGATGCTCTCTGGCCTCTGGCGGCGACTTCGGCAAGGTAGTTTTGATCCCACTCCCATTGGATTCTTTGGTCTTCCGGCGCGTGTCCGTGCAGGATTTGAAATTTGCGCAGGAGGTTGCGTTGGATGATGGCTGACCAGTCTTCGTTGACATCAGGATACCGGATTCTGCCTTGTTCATCACGCACGGCTTCGGTGATGGGGGACAGGCTCCGAAAGCGCATTTGCTCCGAAAATTCAGGCGCTGCCAGCGTCTCGGCGGCTTGCAGTGAGAACATCGTATTCGCAATGCGAAAGGTTTCAGATTGAAATAATCCGGTCACGAAATGCTCTACGAATTCGGCAATCGGGGAACTGATTTGTAATTCGAGGTTGGGGCTTTGCAATAAATATTTGTCGCCCATTCGTCTGGCGTGACGCGGCTGCAAGTGGGAAAAGGTGAACATTTTGAAGGTGCGGTCGTCGGTGACGAATCCTTTTTCGTGCAGGAATTTGGCGAAGGTCGCAGAGGAATTCTGTACAGTGGCGTAGATCAAAGCGGCTACGGCGTGATTGCAATTGATGGGTAGCAGGGAATTGGGTTGGGTGGCTGATAGTTGTAATTTTATTCGCACGGGAGGCGTTGCGGGTAAAGAACCCGCGCCACAGGTTGATTAGAGCAGGGTCATGAGAATGGTCTCCCACTCAATTTCCAGTGGCGCTTTTGAGAATGGCTTATCGGCTTTTTTGTACCAGTATCCGGCGTTGACATTGTCGCCTTCTTTGCGATGTAGATAGGCGTGAACCCACATACAATCAAGTTGTTCTTCTTCATCGTTGATGAGGTCGTGCGCGGATTTCCAGTTGCCCTTGCCATCAAGCCAGAGACTTTGGACGGCGAGGCTCAAGCCTTCCGGTGGCACATCAAATTTTAATGAATCGGTGAACTCTTCTACGGTCATATCACTCTTAATCATTGGGTCGCGTAACTTCCCAGGCTTTGCGGTCACGTAATAAATTCGATAGCAACATGGTATGCAATCCGTGTCCCGAACGGACAGCGTGAACGTGACCTAGAATCGGCATTCCGGCTAAGGCTAAATCGCCGATAATGTCGAGGATTTTATGTCGTACGAATTCATCGGCAAAGCGCAACGGCTCCGTATTCAGCATCCCATCCGGCGTTAAGGCTATCGCATTTTCCAGCGAACCGCCAAGGCAGAGACCGCTTTTGCGCAACATTTCCAGTTCGTGAACAAAGCCAAATGTCCGCGCCGGAGCAATGTCCGTGATGTAGCGATCATGGTTGCTGTGATCGTTGTAGAGCCGCAATTCGCCCGTTTGCCTGCCGATCATCGGATGATTGAATTCGACTTCGCAGGTGATGCGGAATTCGTCCGCCGGCTCAATAGAAATTTTTCGATTGCTGTCAGAGACTTCAATTTTTTTCAGAACTTTTAGAAAAGCGCGCTGTGCCTGAAGCTCGACAATTTCGGACTGGTCAATTAATTCAATCCATTGCTCGCTGCTGCCGTCGAGGATCGGGACTTCGAGCGAATCAACTTCGATGATGGCATTGTCTACACCGCATCCGAGGAGCGCGGAGAGCAGGTGTTCGACGGTCGCGATCATGACGCCGGATTTCATCAGCGTGGTCGCATAGCTGACGTGCGCTACGAATTGCGGGGCGGCGGGGATTTCAAAATTATTAAGGTCGGTGCGGCGAAATAGATAGCCCGTGTAAGCGGGAGCGGGAAGCACGGTGACCTTGACGGGGGAATTGGAATGCAAGCCGACTCCGGTGGTCGAAAAGCTTTTGCCGATGGTGGTTTGTTTGGACATTTTCGGTTCGGTATTTTTGATGATTGTAAATTTATTCAGCATTTTCTATTAGCCCAGCCCGTTTACGGTGGGGCTAATAGAAAATGCTATCTCGAAAATCACTTTTATAATTTTCTCTGTACCCGACAAAAAATGATAAATAGCTTATTTATCAATGCTTTGACAGTGCTGCTTTGGACTGGCGCGAATCCCTTAATCTGATCATTTGGTCGTAGATGCAAAAGCTGGTTTGACTCCACCGCTGAACGAAAAATGTTGAGTTTCTTGGTATTCCAAGTCATTTTTTCTAATTCCGGCAGATGATGTAGCATGATTTGCTCCTTCAAGTTATTGAAAATGCTGGAAGTTACTGGTTTTTTTGTCGAGTACAAAGAATTACAATAAAAAAATAAATTCAGGGTTGACAGTCAATAATCCGTTTTGATATATTCACTTTTGGTTGATGGTTGCTCGTTAGTTAGTTACTTAGTAAGTAACGATTTAGTTAGTTAGTTAGTTGCTTAGTGGTTATTTAGGTAGTTACTAAGTTAGTTAGATAGGTAACTTCATAGTTACAAGTTAGTTAGTTAGTTAGTTCGCAACCACAATCAGGAACCCTGTTTAGCCGTCAAAAGCCAAGCAGGGTTTTCTTTTTTTATACCGAATCGCGCATTGGCGGGCAAAACGCCGAAAGTCAATAAACAGAGCAAGTTAAATAGATTAAATTTGTTCATAATTTTAATTTTTATAAGGAGCGTGACTTTACGCAAAGACTTATCATGCAAGCACCGAGCCACGAAGAAAAATCTTAAAAAACTAAGAATTGAAGGGAATTATTTCCCCGGTAGTTGCCTTCAGGAGACAAACCCAGAAAATCCTGTCGTCAAAATACAAAAAACGGCTGCTCGAAAAATTCCGAAAACAGCCGTTTGTTCAGGTTGCGCAAGATGAATCGAAGCATTACTCCGTAGGCATCGGGCGGCGAACTTTTTTACGATTGCGCTTGCGAGCTAACGCCGATTTGACGCGACGTTTTTCGCCAGGAGGCATGTAGAATTGATGCCGCTTGACATCTTTGATGATGTCTTCCTGCTGCACCTTGCGTTTGAAGCGGCGGAGCGCACTTTCTAATGATTCTCCTTCGCCAACTCTTACTTCTGCCATTCTGATTCACCTCCTCGCGGCTATAAATTAATTGCTGCTATTAGAAATTTTTCCTAACGAAAAGCAAACGTGGAAAATACTTGAAATACTCATGCGCGTCAAGGAAGAAGCTTTCTTGACTCAAACCACAGGGCGTGTCAGGATTCGCGTTCAATTTTCTGACAATAATTATTTAGGTATTTATGAAAGTTCTTCTCATCGGCGCCGGCGGGCGCGAACATGCGATGGCGTGGGCTTTATCACGCAGCCCACACGTCTCAAAAATTTACAACAATTCATTGAATGCCGGGATTCTTTCACTGGCTGAAGGAATTGATGAGGCTACACCTGATGGTTTGGCAGCCTTCGCCAAAAAAGAGGGAATTGACCTGACCATCGTCGGGCCGGAGCAGCCGCTGGTTGACGGTATCGTAGATATTTTTGAAGCGCAGGGACTGAAAGTTTTTGGCCCGTGCAAAGCTGCGGCAGAGCTGGAAGGCAGCAAAATTTTCGCCAAAGAGTTCATGCTCAAACATGGCATTCCGACTGCTCGTGCGGAAGCGTGTCTTGATGCTGACTCAGCGATAGGCTCCATCAAACGTGCCAGTCTTGGCTATCCGTTGGTCATTAAAGCGGATGGTTTGGCGGCAGGCAAAGGAGTCGTCATCGCAGAAAACGAAGCTGTCGCTGTCGAAACAATTCAGTCCTTCATGGGCAGTAAGAAACTTGGCGAGGCCGGAAATAAAGTCCTGCTTGAAGAATGTCTGATCGGGCGCGAAATTTCATATCTTGTCATTGCTGATGGCAAAGATTTTGTGTCGTTACCAGTTGCGCAGGATCATAAACGCGCTTTCGATCACGATGAAGGTCCGAATACTGGCGGGATGGGCGTTTTTTCTACGCCGGGATTAATTGATGAAATTCTCGAAGCTCAGATTGTGAAAGAAATTGTCGCTCCGAGTTTAGCTGCGACTAAGGCGGAAGGTTTTGCTTTCAAGGGAGTTTTATTTATTGGTCTGATGCTGACGGATGATGGCGCAAAAGTTCTGGAATATAACGTCAGATTTGGCGATCCTGAAACGCAGGCAGTGCTTAAACGATTAGATAGTGATTTGTTTGAATTATTAGTAGCGGCGGCGGAAGGAAATTTATCATCAATCAAACCGGTCTGGAGTCAGGATTCAACCTGCTGTGTGGTGATGGCTTCGGCGGGGTATCCGGGCAACTATGAGACCGGAAAAGTCATTTCAGGTTTAGCTGAAAATGATCCGTCAGTGACAGTTTTTCATGCGGGAACGAAGTGCAATGAAGCTCAGCAGATTGTGACGAATGGCGGCAGGGTTTTAGGTGTGACAGCGCGCGCTAATGAATTGTCAGCGGCTGTCGCGTTGGCTTATCAGGCGGTCTCGCGAATAAAATTTGAGGGAGCGTTCTCACGTAGCGACATTGGCCGGAAATAGAAATTGTAACAAGAAAAAGAAAAGCCTCAGTTCTTCATTGAACTGAGGCTTTTTTAGGTTAAAGAGTCAACTTAGTCTCGGTGACAATCGTTTAATGCGTTGTACACTGCGAGGAGTTTTTGTTGATCTGCAACTGTTCCTCTGGTGACTGCCCAATCGGTTGCATCGAATAAAGCCTCAATGGATGAGAACTCAGTCAATGTCACACCGTTGCTCAGGGTCAATGGGAGTGGTTTGGCCATCGCTGGCATTCCAGGCATTGGCATCACTGGAGCCAGATGGCATCCAATTTGCTGTTTGCCAATTTTCACCCACCAGAACGAAACTGAATTCTGGAAGTCAAGTTGAGCCGCAACATACGCTGAGGTCAACTTCGCCCATGAGTCGTTTCTGACGTAACCGGCACAGCCTAAGGCTGCCTTAGCATCGTAGGTAACGCGACCATAATAATCATAGACACGGACGGCTTGACCGCCATTAACGCCTGGGATGTAGATCTGCAAATTCTTCTTGTTGTAAGGTGAGAATTGCAGCAGGTTGCACCAGGTGCATCCATCCTTGAAACAAATCGTCAGGTCACATGAGAGCGCCTCGCATGAAGGACAGGCAACATCGCATTTCAATCCGGTTGGGTATCCACCCGTTGTGCCATAAACGCCTTTGTCCGGTAATGAACTATCACCGGCTTTCTCAACCCGGCTGACCTGAAGGTTCACCAGAGCAACTGTGGTGGTACCAGTACCGCTACCACGCACGACTTCGACGACCATTTGATTACAATCTTTGATTAAACCGTTCATCGGCAATGGCAGCGTAATGAGTGAAGTTCGTTTGCCGGAACCGCCTGCGCCTTCGACATAAGGAATGAGAATACCCTTAGGAGCTGGAGCGTGACCGTTCGCCGCAACACCAATTCCACTCAGGAAGTCAGTCAGGACAACGCTCATGTTGTCGGCCTGAACAGTAAAGACAGCCAGATTTTGACGACCTGAGCCATCGGCATTCTGGAAATAAATGGTGATGACGTCACCGGCGGTAGCGCCTGAACCGGCGATGTTGAAGTTTAAATCCCAGAAGCTATCAAGGCATGATGTTGCCGTTGAAGTAGCGCCTGGTTTGGTAGCGGCAAAACCCAGTGAAGTGGTGCCGGCGTAGCCTGGATAAATACCAAAAGGTCCAGCTTCGGTAATATTAAAGAAGCTGGCACCGTCAGATTTCGTTAAGAATTTGACGCCATCTTTCAAATAGAAAAGGTCGCCATCTTTCAGAATCCCGCCTGCCGGGCCGGGAACATTCTTTTTCAAGCCCGGAACAAATGCCGGAGCAATACCAGTGGCGCAATTTGCTTGTGCAGACGCCTGTTCAGGGACTCTCAAGCTAAGGTTAGTGAGCAGGCAGAGAGCGATCAGCCCCACCACCGTGAGAATACGTTTCGTCATCGGAAAATACCTCCTAAGGGTTCTTGTTTATGAGTTGCAGGATGGGATCACTATCTTTGGGCAAATAGTGGGATCAACTGTTGAGAAGACCATCCTTCACTTCATACGTGAGTATTACAGTTCAACTATAATCTTTGAGGTAGTCAATGATTATAGCGATGTGAAGTTAAGTAATTGGTTACAGTTGCCACAAGTGCCGGCTTGGGCAAATATTGGGGGTCGCCGCCGGAAGTGCTGATACCCAGCAGGAAATTAAGCGTTAAAAATTGAAGGGCTATTCAATTAATTTGCTTTATCTTGCCGATAAATTCTTTCGTGGGACGACCCATCAAACATGAATTAATAAAGCTAACTTAAAAAAAGTTTTGCCGAGCGCTACTACCCTACCGTTCTATCTTCCTTTAGTCAATAAAAAATCAATCAGTTTGAACGCAAAATCTGTTTTGAGACTGGCTGACAGCGAAAAATATTTCACCTGCTGCGGAATTTGATTAAAAACTTTTGCGGGGATGAATTAAATCTGGTATCCCTTCCTGTGTCTCTTGGTGAAACTTTGTTATACTGCCGATTTAGTTGGCTCCAGAGGCAACTGGAAACTTTTTCGTCTCTGAAAAATATTAATTACTTTGAGGAACTACGACAATGTGGAATCGAATAGTAAGGTTGTTCCGCTCTATTTTCGGTGGAATTATTGATAAAGCTGAAGACCCGGAGTTGGTGCTTCAGCAATTAGTGCGCGATATGCGTGACAATGTTCCGAAGCTGAACAATCAGGTCGCGCAGGTCGTGGCAAATGAAAAACTCCTGTCACGCCAGCTCGAACAGTCTCAGTCCAAGGTCACAGAATTGGATAGCAAGATTAAGGCTGCGATCAAAATGGGACGCGATGATATTGCTACCCAGTGGATCAATGAATTGCAATCCACGCAGAAAGGCTTAGACCTTTCCAAGTCTCAATTGGTGCAGGCGAAGTCTCAATCGGAAAAGGCGCTGCAATTACGTGATTCCTACATGGCACAGATGAAGAAAAAATCTGATGAAGCCATGCAGCTCATTGCGCAAAGCAAGCAAGCCAAGATGCAGGAACAGATCGCCCAAACCATGACCAGTTTTCAGGTTGGCGACGATTCCGGTACGTTGGACGATATGCGCGAGAAGATTACGCGCCGCGCGGCTGAGGCTGAAGCGAAAGCTGAGATGGCGACCAATACGATTGACACCAAGATGCAGGAAATTGAATTGGAAGCTGCCCACATTGAAGCGCAAGACTCTTTGCTCGCCTATAAACGTCAAATGGGATTGATCCCGGATGCTCCTTCACATGCTTTAGGTGAAGGCTCGCCCGTGATGAACACCGAGAAAACGCTGGGCGGAGAAACGGCTCCCGCTCGACCACAGGCGGCAGAATAATCATTGACAAAAAGGCCGTTTATCAACTTAGGTAAACGGCCTTTTTATCAATCAAATTTTTGTTGAATCTTTTTTTCGGGATTGCCCGTATGATTGGTGCGCATTAGAAGTTATGGATCGCACTACTTTATACATCAAGTCAGCTTTCAGAGAACCGCTCAATATGGGCGCGTTGGTTCTGGCTGCGCTTAGTACCGTCGCTGCATTTTCGTTCGGAATGCTTGATGGCGCAGTCGTGCTGGCAGCTTCTGCTGTGACCGAAGTCGCTTATCTCGCCATTGTTCCTGCCTCGTCGTTCTATCAAAGAAAAATTCAGGCCAGGCACCGCGCGAAGGTTCTGGCACAACGCATTAAGCAACGTCAGGATTTAATCCGTACCTTCGATCCCAGAGAGCGCGAAGCCGTTGAATATCTGAGCTGGATGCGGAACCAAATCGCCAGCAATTTTAAGAAATTTTCCGGTCTCACCGAAGACCCGCCTCAGATCAGCGAACTCGATACTGCGTGGGAAGCCTTTGTGGATTTACTGGATGAATACCGCCGTCGCAAGACTCATCTGCGAACAATCAATCGCCAAGCCGTAGAAAATCAGCTTCGCCAAGCCGAACGCTCGGCGACAACCGTTGATGAAGTGACACGTCCATTGCACGAAAAAAATGTCCAGATTATTCGCCGCCGTCTGGATACTTTTGATGATATTGAGCGCAGCGTGAAACGAGTCGAAGCCCAATTGCAGATGATCGAAAATTTCTTTGGGTTAGTGAACGATCAGGTGGTGACGATGCCCGGTCCCGAATATATCAACAGCCTTGATTTTGACACTTTACTTTCTTCTATTGAAACCACCAGAGAAATGCTGCAACATACAGCTCCGATTATGAGCAGTTTTGACTCATTCGATTCGTCCCCCACGTCCTCGACTGTGACTTCACGCCCCACCTTTGCAGCCGAACGACGCTAATTTTTCCCCGTAGTTATTCCAGATTTTTGCCCATTCTCGGAGGAGAACCACCTTGTTGACTACCACAAATAAAAATCTCATCGCTTTTCTCTGTGCCTTGTTTTTACTCAGTTATTCTGCGCATCAGGTTTTGGCCCAGGGGGAAATGGAAAAAATGCCTCCGCCTGATTTCATCACGGTTCGGATTTTTGAAGGTCGCGTCCCGCTCGGCAAAGGAGACATGACCGATCAGCTTTTCAAAATGAAAACTGCGTCACAAACCACTGATGAAATCTGGCTCAAAAATCTGAATAAAGCCTATCCCGGAGTCGAAACATATTTACTCAAAACCAATTATTTTCGTCTCTTCAAATCACCCAAAAAAGGCATCATCGAAATCGGCGATCCAAATCAAGCCCATACCGAAGTGCAGGCGATGACCGCGTACAGTTTGGGTGATGGGACGACGCCTGGCACTACTTTGATCGTCGAAGTCAATGATTACGGTGGCGCCAAAGCGCAAGTTGCCATGCCATCAGCAGTCGCTACGCAAGGATTCGAAGCGGAACAGGGCATGACGTATTTCTTCACGAATCAGGGCATGAAAGCCGATCTGCCTGTTTATACGAAATTTTTGCACGACGGATATACGTCACCAGTCATCGAAAAATCTGATCATTTTTTTATCGTTTCCGTCTCGGTTGAGAAAGAAAAACATGTTGGGTTTATGACGGATAAAAAAGAAGACGCCGCCTTGATTGCTTCCGCGATTAAAAAGCCCGCGATCCAGATTTCGCCGGAATTAAAGGGAATCTGGGGCAAAGTGACCGTCCGTGCCGAAGTCACTGCCGATGGCAAAGTCAAAAGCGCCAACATCTGGAGTTCGACTGCACCAGAACTGAATCAGGCAGCCTTAGCCGCCGCTCGTCAATACGAATTCGCACCGCAAAAAGAGGCGCTGGTGAATATCCCGATTATTTTTTCAATTCCAGCTCCGGCGATGAAGGCTGGTGCGACTGTGAAGAAGCCAGTAGTGGTGAGTAAGGGAAAGAAGCGGTGAAATAGCGAGGTACGCATTTTGCATCGATGAAAATCAAACAACCGTTGAAAGTGAAGTTCGTATTTTGTATTGTCAGATGTGGTCAGTAAATGGCAGTAAGTTGC
>JAYVRW010000214.1:0-18365 GCA_043775925.1 Blastocatellia bacterium | reverse complement strand
GCTTCTGCATCGCTCAGAAAATCCTTAACATCATACGCCTCAGACATAAGTAAAGTTGCGATTCGCTACCGTCGTCGCAAAATATTTGACGGTGGTGTCACGATCTTTGCCGATCTGCATTTTCAATTCTTCCAAGCCTGAAAATTTTCGTTCACCTCGTAAGCGATGTAAAAACCGAATCCGAATCGTTTTGCCGTACAACGAATTTTCAAAGTCAATGACGTGCGTCTCGACCTTAGATTCAAGATCAAGTCCGATGGTTGGACGCTTGCCAACATTCGTCACGCTGCGATGCCAGACGCCATCAATCAGGGCGAGTGTAACGTAAACTCCATCGGCAGGCAGGACACGATTTTGCACGGCAAGATTTGCGGTCGGAAAAGAAATCGTCCGTCCCAGCTTGCGTCCTTCGATGACAATTCCTTCAATGCCATAAGCGCGCCCGAGCATTCTGCGCGCTAAATTCACACGACCGGATTTCAATAAATGGCGCACCATCGTGGAGCTGATGCGGTGATTGTGCAGCCGGATTTCAGGCACTTCAGAGGCGAGAAAGCCGTGTTTTTCCGCTTCGATTTTTAGTAATTCAATATTGCCGCGCCGATCTTTTCCAAAGGCAAAACCTTTGCCGAGATGAACTTCCTGGGCGCCTAAAGCATTCACCATAAAGCGTTCGATAAATTCCTCCGCCGAAAGCGAAGCGAGTTCACGGCTGAACGGCAGGACGAGCACTTGTTGCATGCCAAGCTGCTTCAAGCCTTCCATTTTTTGCGCGAATGTTTGCAGCAGTGGTGGAGCGGATTCCGGCTTCAAAACCTGACGTGGATGCGGATCAAATGTAATTAAAGTTGGCGTCGCTCCAGTTAAAAATGCGCGTTCGACGACGGTGGTGACGATAGCCTGATGACCCAGATGCAAACCGTCAAAGATTCCAATTGTAAGAACGGAAGGACGTTTGAGATCAGGATTTTGGAGGTCGTGAATGATATTCATAATGAATAGTGGTCGGTGAGGGGTGGTCGGTGGTCAGAAAAAAGGCCGACCCCCCGATCACTGACCCCCCGACCACCTATAGCTCAAGAATTAATTGATCGTAAGCCAATTCGACATTTTCAGGGAGTTGTCGGGCGACTTCAGAGTGCTTGAAATCGTGGCTGATATGCGTGAGCAACGTCCGGCGCGGTGACAGAAATTTGATGTATTCGAGCGATTGCTCCAGATGCAAATGCGTTGGGTGAGGTTTATGTCGCAGCGCATCGAGAATCAATAAATCCAAGCCTTTGAGCGCTTCCAGAGATTCATCAGAAATTAAATTACAATCTGTCACAAAGGCGAAAGTTTGCTTGCCATCACTGATGCGAAAAGCGGTGACTTCGCCTCTGCCATGAATGACGGGAATGGGCGTTATCGTTAAGCCGCAAATTTCCAGGGCTTCATAATTTTTGAGTGTCAGCGGGTTGATTTGTGGGAGTCCTCCACCGACGTGCTTCGCTTCAAAGATGTAATAAAACACCCGTCGAATCTGGCTCCAGGTGCTTTCGCTGGCGTGAACGTTGATGGCTCCGTGCTTGAAATTGATCGGGCGAATGTCATCCAATCCAAAAACGTGATCCGCGTGACAATGCGTAACCAGCAAGGCATCCAGCTTCGTCATTTTGGCACGCAAAGCCTGTTGGCGAAAATCCGTCGAAATATCAATGACAACAGTTTTCCCTTCGTGTTCGATCATCAATCCAGTACGCAAGCGATTGTCACGCGGATCAGTAGACACGCACGTTTCACAGACGCACCCAATCATCGGGACGCCTACGGATGTTCCTGTGCCTAAGAAAGTTAATCGCATAGCGATAAAGTTTCGAGTCTCTTGTTTCGAGTTTCGCGTTGAAGGAAACTAAGTAGTTCGTTTTCCTCAAAACCCGAAACTCGAAACTGTATTCTCGAAACTATTGCCCTCCCCGAAGCGACACAAATTGCATTTGCAAATCACGCAGCAGCGTCGTGAAGAATTCTTCTTCCTGTGGGTTCAAATTACCTTTGGTTTTTTCGCTCAGAATCATCAGCAAGCCGATGCCTTGTTGGGCAGCAGGTAAATTAACTTCGGCTTTGCCAGTCGCGGGATGCTCCATCAATCCCAAATGAATGAAAGCGAGCGAAGTTGCCAGACTGTAAATCAGTTCCATAAATGGAGTCATTTCCGGTTCTTCGCCATCATCCGCAAAATCAGCGATGGGTTCAGGGCTTAGCTCCGGCGCAGGTTGTGCAGCGGAAGTGGTCGAGAAAATTTCTTCCTGACGAATCGGTGTAGCAGCAGGCGGCGGAGTCGCTACGACGGGTTCCGGTTCTGGTTCCGGCAGGTTATCGCGCATTGAACCATCTGGATTGAATAGGCGACGGTCAGTGACTTTTAATTCAATATCTTGTTCTTGAGACATACTTCAGTAAATCGCTCCTTAGTTGTGGGTTAATTCAAACCCCGATCTTATCACAACAGCGCGTAGATTTTAGGTGCAACCGCGATGCGATTCGTTTAGGATAATGGAACTTAGTCAATTTTGCGTAGTGAACAGGTGACTGATGAAATCCTTATTCAAGAATTCATTTTTTAGAATAATCTGCCAATACTGGTTTTTGCCTGTGTTGTGGACAACGCTGGCATGGGGAATTGGCGGGCGCACTGGTTTAGAAATCGCAATATTTGCAAACACCATACTGGCAGCGATGATCGTTAGCGTATTTCTGGCGGCGGCGATTAAAGCTGCGAATGCACGCAATCGTATCGGCGTGGAGCGTTTTGATAGGCAATACCGATTTCTTTGCCCGCATTGTTTGTACTTCGGAAAATTCTTGCACGAATGTGGGAGTTGCAAATCGTTGGTGGAGCAATTTCAGGTAGCAACGAAAGGGGAATTTAATCCTACTTGCGTGAAGTGCGAGGCGATAATTTTTCCGGGAGCTATTAAGGCTTCATGCGAAAAATGCAAGGTGGCTTCAGATGCCGAATTGCATCATCATCGCAAGGTCGAAGTGCTGGTCACGCTCACGGCGGACAATTTTCAGAAATTGTTGGCAGTTGCCAATCCGGAACTGCAAAGCTCTCATCGCCAGATAGAGTTTTTCTTTCACGGTGACAAAAAGAAATTGTTGTATGTGTTGGATTTTGTGAGCGCGGCGCAGATAGAAAGTCACTACGATGGAGACGACGTTTGGAGATGGATTGATGCGATTTGGTTGGATGTGAATCCAAATGATTTATTGCTGGTTGCACGTCAGTTAGATGCTTTGATAAGAAATTTTGATTTGAATATCTATGAAGCGCAGCGTCGGCGCATCAAATTCTTTGTACGACAGGAACAACTTGATTCCGTTTTACGTCTAAGACTAGAGCAGCAATTCGGTAAAATTTATTACGGCATTTCGCCTGAACAAGTATTTTCAATGACTTCGATTCCTACATTATCAGCGGCAAAGGGAAACCTCTTAATCAATCAAACAGTTGAGCCAAAAGTGGCAGATGTACAACCGGAGGCACGATCATGACTGCTACGATCATTCTTGCCGCTTTGTTTGGAGCCGTTATCGGCTATCCCTTGATGAAGCTCGAAATGCAAGCTGTGCATCGTCTTCAAACGAATATTCAGACGCATGTATTTTTAGAGCTTGGATCGAAGGGATTATGCCTCGCTGCCTGCGCTTTACCGTTTTTGCTGTTCAACTTTCCCGCTGCTTTGGTGATTGTGATATTGATGGCTGTCGCCAGTTTTAGAAAAATTCTTGCCGGAAGCATACTTGTTGGTGGAATGTCATATCTATCTGGTGGATGGAGTGGCTTTCTTGTAAGCCTCTTTTGTCCGGGTGCGCTGGCTATCCCGATTGCGATTATCTTTTTTATCGTTCGTAGTCGTTCCACTGCCAAGCAATACACTTCGCTAGGTATCGCTGAGAAGAAGCCGATCTCAGAAGAAAATAAAGTTCGCACCAAAACTCCTGCACAGTTTTCGCTGCGAAATATGGCTCTTTATTGTTGTGTGGCAATGATGTTTATTGAGTTCAGCTCGCTTGATGTAACTATAATTCAACTTATCTACAGCAGGGAAAAAGCATTGCCGCGTTTGGTGCAAGCCGCAAAAGATGACAGTTATGGAGCGACTGAGGCATTAAAGGAATATGGAAAGGAAGCGCTTCCATCTGAGCTAGAACTGATTCGTTATAAATTTCAACATGGGTGGATTGATAATGTAGACATGCAATATGGCGCTAATTCTGAAGTAGCAAATCTGACTTTAATTATTCTGGAAATGGGAGAAGCTGGAAGCTTGGTACAACTAGGTGGGAACCACAAAAAGGCATTACGTGCGGCGGCTAACCGATCTGCGAGTCATGCAACTTTTATTGCAGTTGAGGAACTGGTGAAATTGAAGGCGATTCCTGAATTGGTTTCGTTGATTGGCTCAAATGTTACTGAAAAAGTAATGCCAGCTCTTTTACAGTTTCGCCCTGAAGAAATAATTCCAGTAGTGATGAAAAGGCAGGTAACTAATAAGGATTTATATTATGGCAATGGACTCATCAATTTTCGAAACCCCCAAGGTTTTTTTCTTCCTGAAGAACTTGCTAAATATGGTGTGAGCGCAGTTCCTGAATTGATTCCTTACCTCTCGGATGAGCATAAAGAAGTCAGGGAATTGGCGACTCAAATTTTACTGGAGATGGGCAAACCTGCCGTGCCTGAACTGAAGAAAATTATGCATTCGCAGAATTCCCTTGCAGTAAAGCAATCGGCATACATTTTGGGTAAGCTAGGAGAGCCAAGCGCAATCCCCGTCCTGACTGAAAAAATCAGATTGGGAGAAGATGACAATGGTTTGTTAGCTGAAGCCTTGAGAAGTTTCTGGAAGATAACTGATTAAATGAAATTTTTTGCGCAGCATTTTCACCCCGAACCCGAACTACAGTCAGATTTTCCTATTGCATATCACGAGGAAGAGCGTTCGCTGTGCGCCAATTGTTTGTATTTTTATCAGGGCGCGTATGCCTGTTTACGCTGTAAGCGTGAAGTTCATAAGTCTGATTTTTCGCTGGAAGAACAAGCGAATCACATGGTTGATGATTGTCCACATTGTCATCAGCCGTTTCAGGATGAAGCATCGCATGTTGCCGCGTATTGCAGGGTTTGCCAACATTCTGGTGATGGCGGATGGCTGCGTCCGTCTTCGGTTCGCATCATAGGGGTCATTGCCGAGCGTGATTTTGAATTATGTGCGAAGGTGGCGTGTGTGACTCCGACGGAAACCATGAATGGGCAGCAGCGATATTTTTCTGTCGCTCATTTTGAAGGGATGGATTTTGTGATTCGGGCGAAATCTGGTTACAGCGAAAATAATCAATCGGGCGCACCGCATCTCTTGAATCGAACAGGATATATCTGGCTTGATGCGGAAAGTCAGGAATCGCTGAATTTAATCCGCAAGATTGACGGATTTGTGCGTGAATGGTTGATTGACGCAGAAAAAATTAAATCGGTTCGCACTGCGATCTGGCAGCCATCACTTGATCTCATGACTACGAACTGGTTGGCGGCGCAATTCGATGAAGTCTTTTACGGCGTCCTGCCAGAGACGGCGCTGAACCTGCCAATCGGCGGGGTTCCACTTTCGGAATTATTGAAAAAACGCGGATTTTAAATTTATGAAACGGTGGGATTCTCGTCGGCTCTACAATCAATTTTTTTACGACAAAGAACGCACCGTAGCGATAGTTGGATTGCAGGGGCACGGCAAAACTGTGTTTCTGGCTTCGTTGTTTCGGGACAGTTTTTTTGTCTTGTCGGATGCGCTCAGACCTTATTCGGTACGCGCTGTGACAGCGAAAGCGGATGACGTATTTTATGGGAATGCCATTGCGTTGCAGGAATTGGAACTTCCTCCGGCAAATCCGCGCAGCAAGCCTGACCCGGCGATTCTTGAATTCTCAAATATTCCGCGTCTTGGCAGCACAAAAACGCGCTGCATCCGCTTAACGTTTTACGACATCGCCGGAGAAGTTTTCAGCAATGATCGGTTGGTGACGGAGTACGCTACGTTTTTGAAAGAAGCGGATGACATTATTTTTTTGCTGGATCCAACGCATGAAGAATTCAACGTCCTGCGAGCGGCGCGCTTGATAGATTTGGTCAACCGCATGAATCAAATCAAAAAGCAAAACATTATCATTGCGCTTTCCAAGATGGACGAATTACGGGAACAGCCCGAATGGTCGGAAATGCTGGGGAATTTGTGGCCGGATTTACCGCCCTCGCATTTGGGGTTATCGAATTATTTGTCGCAGATGGATTATCTTTCCGAAGTACTGCGGCAGTGGTGGATGAATCCGCAGCGTGAAGCACAAAATTTGCTCAACAGTATGCCTGACAATGTCCATTTTTGTGCGCTCTCGGCAGTCGGGCATCAGCCGATTTGGGATTGCGCAGAATGCCAATCCATCAATGCTGCCAACGTGCGAAGTTGTGCAAAATGTAATGCAGCACGCTTAGGTGCAAGTCTGCGGTTAGCGCGTCAGGCGGAACCGTTTCGCGTGCGCGATCCGTTGTTCTGGATTTTTCGGGCGGCGGGAGTTTTATAAAAAAATGGTCTTTGGGCTTAGTTTTTTTGGTCTTTGGGTTGGAATCGAAAATCGTGATTTTTCGATGAAGGTTCGATAATGATGAAAACCAAATTGATCGCAGTAGAAGCCAAAGACCCAAGACCAAAATCCCAAGACCAATTTTGATTTATGTCTGTACTTCATACTTCACAACATTTATTTTCAAGCGTCGAGCGCGGCTATTTCCCGAAGCATGGCAGAGGCTTTCAAACCGTTGCCATCACGCCGGATTTACAGGGTACGGAAGACCTGGCGCGACTGGAAGATTTATCCTTTTACGCGCTCAGCCGCGAAGCGCGCGCCGCTGAAAATAAACCTGTCAAAGAAATTTTTTTTAAATTGCCTTCGGGGAAATTTGCAATTGGTCGCACGGTATACGCGGGGACGGATTCGCTGGGGCGCGAAGGGAATTACATCACGCATCATGTAATTTTTGAGGAAGAGGGTTTTGACGGCGATGTGTTTGCGGTACTGGCAGCGTTGCGCGAAATTGATGCGCCTTCAGATTTGAAGCCGCGAGAATTATCCAAGCTGACGCTGAAAATTTCAGATGATGATTTTGATTTTGCAAAACTGGAAGATGTTCATCTGAACGTTTGGGCGAAAATATTTACGCTGGTTCTGGGCGAAACCAATAAACCAATTTTATTAATTGGTGAATCAGCACCACTCCTCATTGAGGCGTTATTCAAATTTTTATTGCGCGAAGAATGCAACGCTTTATTTTTCTCAACGCATTTTTACGAATCCGATTCGCTGCGCGGCAACTTCAAAATTGTAGCCGTGGCGCAACGCAATGACGCTCCTTCGTCGCTTGAAAATTATCTGGAAATTGATTTAACTACGGCGGAGTCGAATCCTGTCGGGACAAGGCGCACGCAGTGGCTGGCGGAGTGCATCGCCAATCAGCGATGGGAAGAAATTGAAAATTTGAATGCGACTGTGGTTGCAATTCGTTCTAAAGACATTCCAAAATCTTTGCCGCTAACGGCGATGGCGCGTGGCGTGTTGCGAGATTTGACAGGCGATGATGGCGTCAGAGCGATGTTCGGAAAAATGAATTTCATCAGAGAACATTTGAATGAATTGTCAGTCGCAAAGGATGAAAAAGGATTTGAGAAATTAATGAACTCTGCTTCGCCAACAGTGTTGTTGGGTGTGCCTTCGGATGAAGCGCAGAGTGCAGTTTGTCTGATGTTAATTAGAAAAAACACCAGCGTGAAAGCATGGCGCAATTGGCAAAAGCAAAACCCTGATGATGTATGCTTTGCGCTCTTGTCGGATGAAAAGAAGTGGTGGAAATTTTGGCAGTAATCTAGTTTATGTTAATTCTTGGCATCGAAACATCGTGTGATGAAACGGCTGCGGCGGTCATTGAAAATGGTACGGTCGTCAAATCGAATGTGATCCATTCACAAATTTCTACGCATCAGAAATTCGGCGGCGTTGTTCCTGAAATTGCTTCGCGTGAACATCTTGAAAAAATCAGCTCGGTCGTGAATGAAGCTCTCATGCGAGCCGAATTGACTCCGCACAATATTGATGGAATCGCCGTGACGCAGGGGCCGGGATTGATTGGATCGTTGTTGGTTGGGATCAATTACGCGAAGGGCATGGCGTTCGCTACGAAGAAGCCCATTGTTGGAATCAATCATATTGAAGGGCATGTTTACTCAACAGCGTTTGAATTTCCTGCGCCTGAATATCCGGCTCTCGCATTGGTCGTTTCGGGCGGGCATACGAATGTATTTTTGTTACCGGAAGCGGAGAAGTACAAATTAGTCGGCAGAACGCGAGACGATGCGGCGGGCGAGGCGTTTGATAAAGTTTCTAAATTGCTCGGACTCGGCTATCCCGGCGGGCCAGTGATTGACCGTCTGGCGAAGCTTGGCAATAAACGAGCGATTAATTTTCCTGTGGCAGAAATTAAGGAACATAAATTTGATTTGTCGTTTAGTGGATTGAAAACGGCGGTGCTGCGTTACGTGAAGGAAAATAATATTCAACCTGTCGTTGACGCGAAAAATCCTGCGCCGGAAATTCTTGATATTTGCGCAAGTTTTCAATTCGCTGTCGTCCGTGCATTAGTGCGCAGCCTGCGCCGCGCTTCGCAGGAACATCAGGTGAAGACCTTGATTTTAGCGGGTGGCGTCGCGTGCAATTCTGAATTGCGCGTCGCCGTGCAGCAGCTCGCGGATGAATTGAAAATCCCCGCGCATATTCCTTCGCCGATTTACACTTCGGATAATGCGGCGATGATTGCGGCGGCGGGCTACCCTAAATTGTTGCGCGGAGAAAACGCGGGTTGGGAAATGAGCGCCGATGTGACTTTGCGTTTGCCGAATATTGATGTAGAAGTTTTAGCGTCGGGGAAAAAGAAACGGTTTCGTTTGTAACGTAGCGCAAACTTTCCAGTTTGCGAATTGGTATACGAATAACAGTGGTAGAAAACCAGACGCGTAATGAGAAGCGTTTGGCTTCGTAAAATAAATTAATAATGAAAAAACGCAAACTGGAAAGTTTGCGCTACTTGAGGAAAAACAATGCAACTACCTGACGGATCACAAAAAAATATTTTGGAATTATTCAAGCTTGATGGACGTAAAGCCCTGATTACAGGCGGGGCGAAGGGCTTGGGGCGTGTGATGGCGCAGGCTTTTTCGGAAGCCGGAGCCGAAGTCGCTATTGCCAGTCGTAATCTCGCAGATTGCGAGAAAGCCGCCAGCGAAATTTCTGCGGCGACTGGCAACAAAGTTTTTGCGGCAGCGCTCGACGCTAACAGCGAAGACGATGTGAATAAGCTCAAGGAAAATCTTGATGAGAATTTTGGCGCGATTGACATTCTCATTAACAACGCCGGAATCAATATTCGCGGCAACATTCAGGATTTATCCAAAGCTGATTTTGAAGCGGTGATGGCTACGAACGTGACAGGTCCGTTTTTAGTTTCCAAAGCTTTCGGGCCTGCGATGTGCGAACGCGGTTGGGGACGGGTGATAAATCTCGGTTCGATTATGTCCGTGATTTCAATGGCGGGGCGGACGCCTTATGCTTCATCGAAGGCGGCGGTGTTAGGCTTCACGCGAACTCTGGCGCTGGAATGGGCTGGTAATGGCGTGACGGTCAATGCCATTTGTCCGGGGCCGTTTGCGACCGAAATGAATTTGCCGCTGCTGAATGATCCTGAAAAATATAAAGCCTTCGTCGAAAAAATCCCGGTGGGACGTTGGGGACATTTACACGAAATTGCCGGCCCAGCCTTGTTTTTGGCATCAGATGCGGCGGGATTTGTGACTGGAACTTCGTTGTTTGTAGATGGTGGATGGACGGCGTGGTAAATGCCGCTTGAATCCTTAGTGGCGCGTTGTTACTATGTTGAAATCTTCGTGCTTGTTGACGAGTGCGATGTTCCCCCTGCTCGTTTCCAGTTTTCAAGGCTCAAACGGCCTGTCACATAAGAAGGAGTAATAGTGAAAAATAACTGGCTAAGGTTTCTGATGATCGGCGTAGTGCTGGTGATGGTTGCTAGTAGTGCGACTCTTCGCTCAACGTCGGCTGTGCAAAAAACGGATGAAGATCGTGCGGCTGAACAGAAGCTCATGACGCAATTCGTCGAAGCACAGGAAATTATTCGTGAGAATTATCTTGAAGAAGTAGATTATGAAATCCTGACGAAAACGGGAATCATGGGGATGCTGCGAACTTTGGATCCGCACTCTTCTTACTACGATAAAAAATCTTTTGATGATTTGCGCAACGATCAACGAAGCCAGTATTTCGGAATTGGTTCTGTCATTGGGATGCGTGATGGCAAAGTTTTTATTCAGGAGCCGTTCCGCGATACTCCTTCGACGCGGGTGGGACTGCGCTACGGCGATCAGATTGTCGGCATTGATGGACAGAACACCGAAACGTGGGATTCCAATCAGGTGACGAAAAAATTGCGCGGAGAACAGGGAACGAAAGTGAATGTTTCGGTTCGTCGTCCGGGCATCGCAGAACCTGTCACTGTGACGATTGAACGCGATGCCATTGCACAGCTTTCCATTACGGGAACTTTTCTGGCGCGTCCCGGCATCGGCTACATCAATATGCCACGCGGGTTTCATTCGACGACAAATGATGAATTGACGGCGGCGATTGCGAATTTGAAAGAGCAGGGCGCGACTTCGATGATTCTTGATCTGCGCGATGATCCTGGTGGATTTCTGGATCAGGCGATCAAAGTTTCCGATAAGTTTTTACAGCGTGGGCAAACCGTTTTATCGGTGCGGTACCGTGAAGGAAAATTCCAGGATCGTGAATTACAGGCTGAATCCGGTTCGCCTGAATCATTTCCGCTGGTCCTTCTCATCAATAAGAATTCAGCTTCAGCTTCTGAGATTGTGGCAGGAGCCATTCAGGATCATGACCGGGGCTTGATTATTGGCGAAAACAGTTTTGGTAAGGGGTTGGTGCAAACCATTATTCCGCTTCAGGGCGGAGCCGGATTGACCTTGACCACAGCGCGTTATTACACGCCCAGCGGTCGTTTGATTCAACGCGATTATTCTAATAATTCGATGTACGATTATTTTGCGCATCGCACCGGTGCAGAGGCTGCGGACGAAGCCAAGAAAAATGCGAAGCAGTGGATGACTGATTTGCGGCGTCCGGTTTTCGGCGGTGGCGGCATCAATCCTGATGTGAAAGTGAAAGATACACGCATCGAAAATATTCAGGACATCACGAATCAAACGCAGATCGTTTTGCTGAGTCCGATTTTTCTTTTCACCCGAGAATTGGTTGGAGGTCAGGTTCCAGCGGCTAAAGATTTCAAATTGAATGGCCCACCGAATTTCGATCACGCTTTGAAGTCCAATGAATTTTTGATTACCGATGAAATTGCGAAAGGTTTCCGTGAAGCAATCAACAGCTTTTTGGGTAAACATCCAGAGCTGAATATCACTCCGGCGCAGGTCGAAGAACATTTTGCCTGGGCTAAAAATCGGGTGCGATATGAGGTTTTGCTGGCTGCTTACGGCAGTGACAAAGCGCAGCAGGCGATGATGGAAACAGATGCTCAGATGCAGAAAGCCATCAGTGAATTGCCGAATGCTGCTGCTTTGGCGGATCGTGCGCGCCGCAATCGGAGCGTCTCCAAAAAGTAATTCTGCGTGAAAATTTAAGCTGATTTGGGGCGGTTGTGTGAAGCATCCGCCCTTTTATAATGCGAACAACTGGAATATTATTAGCGCAAAGCGTCAAGGCGAAAGGAACAAAGGACTGGTATCAATAGTCGCTCTTTGTCTCTTTGATCTCCTTTTGCGGTAAAACGTTTACTCAATCTGAGCGCTTCCGTCACCACTTTTCATGCCTCTACTATCTCGCCGGAAAATATTACCTGTTGTCTTTCTACTGCTGATTCTAATTGGTGTCTGGATATTTTTTCATCGGTTCTCAAACGTTGCGATGGATTCATACGTTCCTGATTCTGCTTTGGGATTTGTTGTTGTCAACGATGTGCCGCAAGTCATTCACAAGTTGACCTCAACTCAAGCGTGGCAGGAATTAGCTCCGGTGTATGGATTGGATGGAAAATTCGGATATGCCGGATGGCTGGCAACCTTGGGGCGATGGACTGGCATTGGGACTTCTGAAAGTTTGCTTCTATCCAGAGGTCAGTTCGCGTTGGTCATTACTGGAATTGAATTGCGCGGTGATGAGGTCAAGCCGCGCTGGGCTTTAGTCGCCGAAACGCACGGCAGCGAAGCGTCAATAAAATCGTTAATTTCCGAACGTGTAGCGCAACTGGCGACACGCGCTTACAAAAATCCAATTCAGGAATCCAGCGAATATGCAGGAGTCCCGATCACAATTTTTCGTGCTCCGAATGGTGGACAAAGCCTGCTCACCGCAAATGTCAAATCCGAATGGATTCTGGCTAACGATCCCGAAGCTTTGCGTGCCTGCATTGATACTCGACAAGGACGCACACCCGCTGTCAGTTCTAACGCTTGGCTGCCACAAGCTCGTCAGTCGGTTGATAAAGATGGTGAAGTTTTTGCCTTTGTCAGTCGCCAGGGCGCTTCACGATTCTCACAGTTTTTGGTGCATCTGTACGCCGGAAAATTATTGGAAGCCACGCCGCTCGCCGGATTGCTTGAAAGTTTGGTGTCAGATATTTCCAATGGGATGGTGGAAGGTATGGCGTACAGCGCAACGTTTGAGCGCGGCGCAGTGACCGATCAATATGCGGTGTTATGCAAACCAGACGTAGCTGATGGATTGCGCTCTGCGATGAAAATTTCCAGCAATAAAGCGATTGAAAAGAGCACGTTGATAAAACAAGTTCCTGCAACCATCGAAGGCGTGGCGTGGTTCAATTTACAAGACCCCAGCAAGAGTGTTGATAGCATCGAAAAAATTGTGACAACGCGGATTGGTATTGCGCAGAGTTTTCTGTTCCATAAATTTTTTACGACTTCCAGGAAAATATTTTTAGGTTTAGAACAAGGGGAAAATGGAAGCTCCGCGATTGGGAGCGAAGTTGTGCGCCTGAAATTTGCTGAACGCGAAGATGAACCTGTTTGGTTAGCGACTGTTGTTGAAAAAGGAGCGATTGAGAAAATTGCTACACGGTTGATTTCTCAGCCTGATAAAGGCATTAAGCGTGAATCCTACAAAGGCTTTGAGCTGAAAATGTCAGGCGATCATAAAAAAGCCTTCACCCTCATTGAGCAATTTCTGGCGTTCGGTTCAAGTGCCAGTCTGAAGCTGTTCCTTGATGAGAAGCAGAAGCATTCAGCCTGGTTACAGAGTCCGGGATTTGCTGCTGCACAATCGCAACTTGAAGAAAATGAGAGCGCTGTCATGAACTTTTATTCGGTGGCTGAAGAATCAATGAAAATGATGAGTTCTCTGAGAAAAAAATTGAATGTGAAAGCGGAAAACAAAGTTTCAGTTGCTGGCATCAGTGAGAAAATTCCGTTCGCGGCAAGCCGTACAATGATGAATGATTCGGGGCTGAGTATCGTTTCACGATCTGCTTTTGGTAATTTTCCTACGGTAACTTCATTTCTGGATTCTCTTTTCTAATTTTGAACTATCGCCCATGGTCAAAAAACAGCTAACACTTATTCCTTTGATTAGCATTATTTATTTTACTGTCAGCGGCGGAGCCTTTGGCCTGGAAAACATTATCTCAGGAGCTGGCCCCGGTTTTGGCTTATTTCTACTTATTATCACGCCGTTAATGTGGAGTCTGCCGATTGCTTTAGTCACGGCAGAATTGTCTGCGATGATGCCGATTGATGGCGGTTATTATCGCTGGGTTTATTTTGCGTTGGGGCGCTTCTGGGGCTTTCAGGAAGGTTGGTGGACGTGGCTGTTTACCTTCGTAGACATGGCGGTTTATCCAGTTTTATTTTCGACTTCGCTGAAATTTTTCTGGCCGGGGATGACCGACAGGCAACAATGGCTGGTAAATCTGGCAGTCATTATGACGGCTTTAGTCATTAACTGGCGCGGCTCAAAATCAGTGGGAAAGACGGCGATAGTCGCATTTGTCGTCATCACGTTTGCATTTTTACTGCTCACGATTTTTGCCGCGATGAAGATGACGCAGACTCCCTGGGTTCCGATTGTGTCTTCAGGAAAATCTTTGACTGTCACGCTCGGAGCCGGATTGACGGCAGTGATGTGGAGCTACATGGGCTGGGACAATGTTAGTACGTTTGCCGGCGAAGTAAAAAATCCAGGTCGTACCTTTCCTCTGGCGCTGATGATTTCGGTCTTGTTAGTGACGTTACTGTATATTTTTCCGATAGTGGCGACACTCGGCGCGACGACGAACTGGCAACAATGGGATAGCGATAATTTTACGATTTCTACGGTCGCGGGACAGTTGGTGGCTCCGTGGCTTGGGTCATTGATTGCGTTAAGTGTGATGTTCAGCGTGTGGAGCATGTTTGTCAGCCAATTGCTTTACACTTCGCGCTTGCCGTTCACGATGGCGGAAGATGGGTTGTTGCCGAAATTTATCACGAAATCTTCAGCGAAAAATGGAACCCCGTATGTCTCGCTGATTCTTTGTGCGGTGATTTACAGTATTTTTACGATGCTGAGCTTCAAACGCCTGTTGGTGATTGATGTTTTAATTTACGCGATTGCGCTGATCATGGAATACATTGCACTGATGATGCTGAGAAAAACGCATCCCACCATGACTCGCCCTTTTAAGATTTCTGGCGGAGCCTGGGGGATCGGAGTGGCGTTTACTTCGCTTTTGCTTTTCGTTGGAGCGTGCGCCGTATTTTCTATTCTCGGCGAAGAAGATAGCTGGAAGCAGGTTGTGACAGTTGTCTTTATGCTCATGACGGGGCCTGTCATTTATGCGATTCAGGCTCGATATAACTCGGCACCCCGTCAATTGAAATGGATTGACCTACTTCATCGTCCAGAGCCGGAGCTATCAACCAGGCAAAAGTGATTTATTTGGACTTTCTCTTTTTCATCCCGAATCCTAATGCTGCTAATCCTGTTCCCAGCAGAATTAACGAAGCAGGTTCAGGCAGTTGTGCCGTTGGCATTGAGCTGGCTTCAGTGCCCTTGGGTGACACGATTAGTAATTGCTGAAAGGGAATACGTCCAAAATTGACACTGCTTAACGAGACGACACTGTTACTCATCAGGCTGACTGCATTTAAGAAGTCACGAGTAGTACCAAAGGCGTAGGTTTTCGAGTCACCATTGAAAGTATAAGCACGTGTCCCGGAGGGCATGTTTTTTGAACTGTCACTGCGTCCAGGAGGAGCAGAGGAGAATTCCTTACTCGCTTCCGGCGAAGACGTGGTTGAAGCGCTTGTCTCGTCGGTTGAGCTGGAAACAGAAAGAGTGATTTCGGTAATCGTTCCAGCCGAAACTGGAGTTAAGAGGGCAAACAGAACCAAAAGCCTGAGAGCGGCTTCCGACAAACTTAGCTTCTTCATAGTAGTAGTCTCTCCTCGCAAAAATCTTGTTTTAATTGCCTGACGTACTTGATAACGGGGTGACGTCAAGTCACAGATCTTTATCGCGTGGACATCAATTCACTGTACATTATTTAGCTTCTAGCTTGCCGGCTAAGTTGCAATTTGGATATTGACCGCAATGCATAGCCAGTTTACGTTTGGGAGGTTGAACAGTCAAGGTGGAAACGAACGTTACTGCCCGCGTATCTAATTTATTTTGAGGAATGCAATTTTTTCAAGAAGCGTTTCGTGTAATACGCCTCTGATTCTTCGGCTGTGATATGTAAGGTAAGCCGCTCCAGATCACCTGGAGAATCCACATCAAACCATTCTTCTAACAAGGAGAGTTTGATACTGTTCATTTCAGCCCGTTGTCTGGTTTGAAGCATGACCTGATCTGAACTCCAGCTAATATTTTCAAATAATGCCGGGTGAGGCGAATTCATTCCAATCAAATAATAGCCGCCGTCAAGGGTTGGCCCAATGGTGACGGCCTTTTTATCTTCGGCGAGGAGGGTGAAAGCTTCCGTAATTATTTCATTTGGAAGAGTCGGTGTATCTGCGCCGATAATCATGACAGAGTGAAAATTCATCGTGAACAAGTCATCAAAACAATTTTTCATTCGTTCGCCGAGATCAGTGCCGGATTGAGAAATCAGCAGACAGCCGTTCAGGTCGGCAGCCTCAAATGCTTCAAGTTCATTGGCGGGAGTGAAACACAGCACCAGTGAAAGTTCTTCGTCATCATCCTGCAATTCCTCCAAAAACTCGAAAGTATCTTTCAAGAAACAGATATAGAGGTCTTTGGCTTCTTCGGGGGTGAGTGCTCCGATCAAGCGGGTTTTGACTTGTCCGGCAATCGGGGCTTTAGCAAATACGACGATGGCTTTTTTCATGTAGGCTGGCGTTCGATGAATTTGGCTTCGTCCCAATATGCGTCCATTTCGGCCAGATCGGATTCAGCAAAGGCTTTGTTTTGTTCGGTAAGACGGTTTTCGATGTGATTGAAGCGGCGCCGGAATTTTCGGTTGGCCGATTTGAGGGCAGATTCTGGCTCGACTCCTAATTTTCGAGCGAGATTGACTGCGACAAAAAGCAAGTCGCCAATTTCTTCAGCAACCGCGTTCTGGTTTACTTCATCGCGTTCGATTTCAACCTGAAGCTCGTTCATTTCCTCTTCGATTTTGGCGAAAACGCCCTGCGGGTGTGCCCAATCGAAGCCGACGCGTGCGGCTTTGGTGGTGAGTTGATTGGCTTCCAGCAGCGCGGGGATTTTTTTGGAGACGCCATCAAGTAAAGATTTTGCCACTTCTGATTTTCCGGCGGCTTGGCGCTCAGAGGCCTTGATCGCTTCCCAATTGACTAAGACCTCAGCAGTCGTTTCAACCCTTTCCTCACCGAAAACGTGTGGATGACGGCGAGTCATTTTTTCGTGGACGCGCGTAATTGAATCAAGCAGGTCGAAATGGTCATGCTCGGTAGCAATTTGACTATAAAAAACGAGTTGAAAGAGCAAATCGCCAAGTTCATCGCGTAATCCGTCCCAGTCTTCGGCTTCGGCGGCTTCAATCACTTCATAGGCTTCTTCGATCAACATTGGAGCCAGTGTCGTGAACGTTTGCTCACGATCCCAGGGGCATCCGTCAGGTGCTCGCAAGCGCGCCATCATCTGAATCAGGTCATTTAAATTATTCATCTCTAATCTCGCAAAAATGACAAACTTTGTCGTTGACAATCCGTATGTACGATTGTAAGTTTAGTTGGCTCAGAGAAGCAAACTTCAAGACGCCCTAAGTTGACAGTTACAGGGTTAATTAACAGACTCTAGCTAACCCTGTTAAGAAAAACTAAGAGGTCCCCCAGCGACCTCACTGTAGTGAAGCTCATCCGAAACGACCGACGGTTCCCCTGTTGAAAAAATGGTTTATGACTGGCTGTGTCAAGCGGTCAGGCATAATTGCGTTCATTTGAGTTTTGATTAGTTTCAAAGCAGAGAATTATTTGTTTAAGTTTTTGAAAGGAGTGCGTCAATGTTAATTACCTCCGCAGCAGTTGCGCGAAGCCCATTACCTCACTATAAAAAGGCTCGATTATTAATTGTTTCCGACGAGGTTAATTCGTCGAATTTTTTACAATCGGAGATGAGGCTGAGTGAAGTCGAAATTACCCGCGCCACGAGCGCCGAAGAAATTAAGCGTGCCTGCTTTGGTGGACACGATCTGGTGGTCGTGGACGTCGCGCCGGGAAAAGTCATTGATGTCCTCGAAGCCTTACGTGGAAGTGATGGCTGCAAAGATATTTCCGTTCTGGTTGATACTACGCGCTTAGTGGGGGACCCCAGCTTAGCCGGAGTTTTACCGGCTTATCGCGCCATGCCGTGTAATTCTTCTGAGTTAGTCAAACTGGCTCGTCGTGTGGCCCGACCAGTCAAAACTAAAATGATGTACGAAGACAACTTTCGTCGTGTTTTGTAGTTGCTGAGAATGTATTGCCAGCTCAGGATGTGTTAGATTACCGAATCAAATTTCGGAGGTGCATCTTGTCTGGTGATGAGCGCGGTCTTCAAAACCGTAGGACGTATGCGAGAGCACGCGTTGGTCGGGTTCGATTCCCACACGCCTCCGCCAAAAAAATAGTTCGCGGTTCACAGTTTTTAGTTCGCAGCAAATAGCTGTGAACTTCTTGACTGCGAACCGCGAACTGCTTTCTGCGAACTGCTTAAGATTGCTGTTCCAA
>JAYVRW010000213.1:0-18443 GCA_043775925.1 Blastocatellia bacterium | reverse complement strand
AGTTACCGGGAAACGTCATTTTCTTAAATCAAGCCCCAATCTCGCTGCAAACAAAAGCCTTATCAATTCGAGATTTTGAAATATCAACAGAACCTAGACAGGTCTGATTGCCTGTGGTAAATATTCGCCAAATTTCACCTCACAGTCTTTGAAAATTTTCCTCACAAAATCCCGGTTAGCTGGCTGATAATATTTATTACTGGCCCCTGACTCACTTCAGCCGGGCGCTCGGATTTTCCCTGGGGTTCCTTTATCCACATACCAAATACCCCTGGCAGCTTTCGCAATTTGATAATTTGTTTCTTGGACGGAGAACGAAGGTTTCGGTGTGCTTTTGTTTGCGAACAGAAAGCCTGCGCGCGTCTCCCAGACTCATCAACCCTCACGAGAAGTAGAGGCGTGTGTCTAAAAAAGAAAATAAGCAAATGAGCCTGAAATTTTTCAGGTTTAACTGCCTGCCCCGAAACGCTGTGGTGGCGGCAGATTTATCGAACTTATTTGGCGTAAAAATCTCCCGCTGCGCTCACACCAGAATCTTTCGGTGTAAAACCTTCCGCCTTCAAACATTTTTCCAGCGCAGCCAATAACAACAACACATTATTTTCCGTGCTGCCTGATCCCATTAATCCGACACGGAGGATTTTTCCTTTTAGTGCGCCGAGTCCGCCGCCGACTTCGATGTCGAATTCGTTGAGCAGGCGGGCGCGGACTTTGGCATCGTCTACGCCTTCGGGGACGCTGACGGCGTTGAGCGTCCACAAACGATATTCGGGCGCGACGTGCATCCCTAAGCCCATCGCTTCGACGCCTGCGACTAAGGCTTGGTGATTTCGTTCGTGGCGTTTGGCGCGGGCTTCCAGACCTTCTTCCGCGACGATCCGCAAGCCTTCGTGCAACGCGTAATTCATCGTGATCGGCGCAGTGTGGTGATACGTGCGCGGCGTTCCGGCGGGGCTGTCCCAATACGCGGTCAGCAAACTTGTATCGAGATACCAACTGCTGACTTTGGTTTTGCGCGCTTTGATTTTTGCAATGGCGCGGTCACTGAACGTCACGGGAGACAATCCCGGCGGGCAGGATAACGCTTTTTGTGTGCCGGAATAGCAGGCGTCTACGTGATTGCGATCAATGCCGACGGAGTGTGCGCCGAGGCTGGTCACGGCGTCTACGATCAAATATCCATCGCGCTCTTTGACGATTTCGTAAAATGGCGCGAGGTCTTGCAACACGCCCGTAGAAGTTTCTGCCTGCACGACAAACAAAACCTGCGCGTTGGAATTGCGCCACGCTTCTCTGGTTTTTTCGATGTCTACAGGGCCGCCCCATTCGCATTCGACGCGGATTGGTTTGGCTCCGAGCCGCGAAACCATCTCGAACATGCGTTCGCCAAAATAGCCGTTGATGCACAGCACAATTTCTTCGCCGGGTTCCAGCAAATTGGTGACAGTGCCTTCCATCCCGGCGCTGCCAGTACCGGAAACAGGGATCGTCAAACGATTGTTCGTCTCGAACACATAGCGCAGCATCGTCTGAATTTCATCCATTGTGCGAATGAAAAGCGGATCAAGATGTCCGACCAGCGGCGCAGCCATCGCCCGCAATACCCGGTCGTCTACGGGTGAAGGGCCAGGGCCGAGAAGAATTCTGCGGGGTGGGGTTAAGGCAGGGATTACAGGTGCGTCATTCATAATATTATTCCTATTGAATTTCCGTCTTAAATGAAAACAATTCTCATACCATAATTATGGCGAACAGACAAAAAACCAAATCCGAAACCTCGGTGATCATCCTTCGCCTGTCCACATTGATAGTTGAATAAAACCTTTCACTTAACCCGGACTTTACATCAACTTATAGCAGTTTTCAGTTAGGTGCGACGTGTCAGTAGCCCGCGCGTGAGCAAGGGCTGCATCAGGTGTTCATTGATGCCGAAGGGCACACAATCAAGGCAGCCCTTGCTCACGCACGGGCTACTGACACGCGGTCGCATCCTTTTGAAATTCGCTATAAAGGCTTGAGTTCAGGCACCGATAATCGTGTGAATTTAATTTTTCAGTATAATTTTAATAACCTGCTCTACACAATTTTACAGACGCTAATACCGACGGCTGGATGGATTTACTACGCTACAGGGGGATTCCAATCTTCTTTCTTACCTCGCCCAACTCCCAGCGCATCAGCTACACGATTAATATAATTGAACCACGAAGCAATCAGCGTAATTTGCAAAATAGCCTGTTCATTAAATCCTACCACTTGCAATTTGTGGTGGTCATCCGGGGTAATTTTCGTCGCGTCTTTCGTTAGTTGGATAACGTAATCCAGCATCACACGGTCTTGCTCGCTGAGCGGAGCATTCGCATAATCATCGCGCAGCGAGGCGATTAATTTTTCATCCAATGTCACCATACGCAGAAACTCTGCGTGCGATTCCGTTCAGTAAAAGCAGCGGTTCTGTAACGAAACCATCGTCGCAATCATTTCGTGCTGATCGCGGCGGAGTGGTAAATCCGGCGCAAGCATTGCGACATATCCACCGAAAATATGATACATCGCGTCGGGAATGAGTGAGTGCGAAGCGACTACGCTATCGCCGCCAGGTGAGCTTCCTGAAGCGTATTCGGGTGGGTAAAGCGCACGTTGCATGTCCATCGCCAGCCGCATTTTCTCATCGGCTTCATCCATCGGGATGGTGCGAATCCAGGTCATAGAAATATTCCTCTTAAAATGTAGCGCGTGCGCCCAGCGTATACACCAGCGAATCAGGGTGATAAATTTTCCAATCAAACCAATAATCTTTCAGCACGGGAACTGGCTTCAATTGCTTTCCAGCCAACGCGCCGCTTACGCCTTTGCCACTGAAATCCCAGACAGTAGCAGTTTCGGCGTCTACGATCTGTAATGGATCAGCATCGGTTTTGACTAAAAATTCTAATTCGCGTCCATCAACAGTCCGTTCAAAAGCGCGCACTGATTTTTTGTCATCACCAATCACTAAAAAAATTGGCGTAGTGCCGATCACATCAAGGATTAATCGAGGTTTTTGCAAATCCTCAATTGGATACGCTTTGGATTTATGGTTGAGCGTAATGCCTGCCATCAGGGTACGCGGCGCAAATCTGTCCTGCGGATTTTTCGGCGTCACGACAGGTAATTTGGCGTACTCATCTTCCCAATTTGCAGCTTCATATTTTTTAGCAACTTTCTCATCAGGACGAAGCACACGACCCTTTGGATGTTCATGTTTCCAGACAGCAAAAGAAATTTCATCATTGAAAACTGAATTAAGCTTCCGGCCTTTGAGCCTTCCCTGAATTGCTTCGCCTGTCACCTGTTGCCACCATGAACCCGTTTCTTCATCGCGCATGATGAAATTCTGGTTGTTGATTCCTGCCAGATGGAATGTTAGTTTTTTGCCTTCAATTTCGGATTCCCACACCAGACCGGTGTGACAAAGCGTTCAGTAAGTCGCCGTGATTGGCTTACCTCCTACAACAGCCTGAACGACATGATGATACGCCATCTGTCGCACTGGATACGCGACTGATTCACCATTAATTTCGACCGCCATCACCATGTCCGCATCTGCAACAAAACTTGCTTCACTGACTTTGGCATACGCGGGATTGGGAAGCGGATTGAACATCCACTCGAAATGATTTTGCCGTGCCATCCACGTAGCCGCGAAGACAGGAATAAGCAAAAGCGGCATCGCTAAGCGGCTCCACCATCGTGCGCCACGCCACAATCGCCAGCATAATCCCAGCGCAATGATTGAAGTCAGCACTGTCACGATTGGCGACAAGCGACGCAGCCAGAATGACCACGCGACGCCAGCAGACGTTTGCGACTTGAACGGCATAATCACGAAAACCGGAATTGCCACGATGGCGAATGTCAGCACTATAACGAACAATAACAGTACCCAAAGCTTCCACCGCCCTGTTTTGATTGGTTTATCGCTTGCAATGTAGTTTGTATTCATAGGTCAATTTTTTGTAAGTTTTGCTCAACAAAAGTGGGATACGCAGAAAGTCGCATCATCAATCCTGCGGCCAACAGCGTGACACCGCAACAGATTGCTAGCGTCAGTTGATATGATCCGGTGCGATCATATCCATACCCCATCAAGGCTGGCCCCAGCGCTCCACCAAGCGGCACCGCGATGAAAATATAGCTGTAGATTTCCCCGAACGAACGCAGTCCAAAATAGCGGCTGACCAGATAAGGTACGGTCGCCGATTCTGCACCATACCCAAATCCGATGAGCAGTGCTGCAATATATGCACCCGTACCGACTGCGCCCAGGAATAGCAGCAAGATGCCGAGCGCAACGATAGAAAATGCCAGCATTGGCACACGGACGGCGGGGATCAAATCAAGCAGCCAGCCCGTGCCGAATCTGCCGATCATTCCGGCTACACCCAGCAATGAAGAAGCTAAAGCCGCATTCGTCGGCGTCATCCCACGATCCCTGAGGAGCGGAATGAGGTGTAACATACAGGCCTGAATACTTGCCAAAACTAAAAAGAAGACAATAATGAGTAGCCACAGTACGCCGCTGCGCAGAGCTTCGCTACGACTCAGTCCGGCTACATTTTGTGTAGCCGCATTTTGGCTTGAACTACTCAAAGGCGCAGGTGCATCCCTGAGCAACAACAGTAATATCGGCATCGCAATTAGCAGGACGCCTGCACCGAGTAACGCATAAGCAAGACGCCAACCTGTGCGCTCAATTAATACTTGTGTCGCGGAAGGCCAGATGACGCCACCAATGGCTGTGCCGCACATCACAAATCCCAGTGCTAACCCGCGCCGCTGCGTGAACCAGCGCGAAATAAGGCTGGCGTGCGGCACTGCCGAAGTTCCCGGCCCGACTAATCCAAGTGCGATAAAAACCGCATAAAAATGCCACAGCCTCGGCGTCAGCCAGAAGAGCGAGACGAACAATGCGCCAAAGGTTGCAGTACAAATCAGTATTAATCTGCGTGCACCAAAACGATCCGTTAGATTTCCCGTCAACGGCATCGTCAGCATGGCCGTCAATGCCGCCAGCGTGAAAGCCAACGAAACCTGCGTCCGCGACCAATTGAATTGCTCGGTCAGCGGCGTCAGAAATACACCGAATGAATTGACCAGCAGCGAACCGAAATGAAAAAACAATCCTGTCGCTGACGCGACGACGATAGGCCAGGCTTGCGGCTGATCGTCTGCCCTTGTTTGTAAGACTTCGGCTGATTGCATTTTGCTAAAAAGTAAATTTCGCTGCCAATTGAAAAGCGCGTGCACCGCCGGAACCAAACACGCCGCCCGCCGTTGTAATCGGCTGTCCAAAATTTGCCGAACCAAGGACATTGCCAAAGCCGGAATAATTTGTATTCGACACGCCTAAAATATTTGTGACGTTGAATAAATTAAAGACCTCAACGATTGGTTCCAGCCACACTCGCTCACTGAATTTGAAAATCTTTGAGATGCGCAAATCGAACGAATTAAAATTATCACTGAACCGCGCGTTTGATGGAGCTAACGGCAAGGGCTGTCCATTCACACCGCCAGCCGCGTTGAGCTTTTGGATAAATGCATTGAGTTCGCTGGCAGATTTAAATAGACGCCCACCTGCATTGCGTTGCAATTGTGGAATCCGCGAACTTGCATCTGGCAACAAAACATCCATTGGCACGCCGGACGCCAGCGTCAAAATTGGCGCGAGCTGAAATCCGTAGGGCAATTCAAGCGCTCCCGAAAAGGTAAAATAATGACGCCGATCATTCGGTGTTGGGCCGTATTCAAGTTGCAGATTATTCGAATTGATTGGCCCGTTGGAAAACGGAATTTGATCGTCATTCGCGTAATTAAACGCTTTCGACAAAGTATACGAAGCCCGGAATTGATAGTGATTTGACAGGCGCTTTTCAAAGCTCATCAGTAATCCATCATATTTTGTCTTTACGCTTGATTCCAGATTGACGACGCGATCTGGCCCGCCCACGACCGGATTATTGACCGTGCCAATCGTGCGCCCGATGATGAAGTGTGTACCAAAATTATGCAGGTAATCCGCACGCAAGACGAAATCACGCGCGACCTCACGTTGAATACCAAAATTGAATTGCTGCACCATCGGATTTTGTAAGCCGTTATCAATGATGTTAATTCCTGATGCGCCCGCACCCGGTAAAATAAAACCAGTAAACGGATTGCTCAATGTCGGCGCAAAGGGCTGAAATTTTCCTGTTGCCGGATTGATGAAAATTGGCGCACCAGTCGGATCAGTCAACGCATTTCCAGCACGGACTTCAATCGCTAAAGCACGCCCATCCAGTCCGCGTTCCAACGAATCAATTTCCAACGTGATACGGTCATAGTAAAGACCATAGCCGCCGTGAACACTTGTTTTGCCGTCATTCGTTGCCCAATTGAAACCGAGGCGCGGCGCAAAATTATTTTTATCAATACCACGCTCACCTTTGTAAAAACTCTGTACCAGCGGGTTGATATTTTTGTATCCGCTATTGTTTTTGACATCAGTATCAAGTTCATAACGCAGTCCCAAATTGAGTGTGAGATTTTTCGTCACGCGCCAATCATCCTGCGCGAAAACCGCAAAATGATTATTGTCCGTGTTATCCAGTTTCAGCGACTGCGTAGGTTTTGAACTGCGCAACGTCACCGCAAACAGCAAATCGTTGTCGTCAATTTTGCCATCGCCATTAAAGTCCACCTGCGCAAAATCCTGCACAAACTCAATGCGTCCCTGCTGAAATACGCCGAGGTCAAAGCCCGCATCTATGCGCTGAAACTCACCGCCGAACTTGAATGTCTGTGTGCCATGAACGATTGAAAATGTATCCGAAAATTGCAACCGGTTCATCGTGGTCGCTTGCGGTACGCGGAAGGAAACGCCGTCCTGAATCGAAGGGAAAGTCAGTTGCGGAGCGGTTGTTAAAGGGTTCGTGATATTACTAAAATTGTTAACACTGAAGCTGAAATTATTAACTATCGTTGGCGACAAAACGCGCGTCCAATTGGAGAGAAACGATTGATGATGATTTTGTAAGTTTTGTCGCTGCGATGCAGAGCCGATAGCGCGATCAAGCTTCGTCGCGCCAATGTCATCAAGTCGCTCAATCGCATAACGAAAATTAAGATTGTTTTTATCCGTTGGTTGCCAGTCACCACGAATCAATCCCAACAAATCATTCAATGGTGCAGATGCAAATTTACGGCGAATTGTACGGGCTGCGACATCGCGCTCGCCTACCAATACTGCACCGTCTTGATTGCGATACTCAAATGAACCGAACCACCAAGCACGATTTTTGACAATTGGCCCGCCCAGCGTGGCAGAATATTGTTGACGATCAAAAGGAGGTTTCTGATTACTGCTGCGATCAAACGTAGCGGGTAAGCCTTGCAACTTGCGGTCACGCTCAAAAAATGAAAACGATCCGTGCAGGTCGTTCGAGCCTCCTTTCGTCACGACGTTGATGACCGAAGAAGCCGAGCGCCCCAACTCCGCCGAAAAACGATTCGTGGCGATTTGGAATTCCCCCACCGCATCCTGCGAAATATTCAGCAACGGTCCGCCAACCGCGTCATCATTGTTGTCCGTGCCATCAATCGTGACGTTGCCGCCACGTCCCAATTGTCCTGCTGAAGAAATAATGACGCTGCCCGTTTTGGTCGGATCAAAATTCGGCGCGGGTGTGTTGCCGGGAATAAGTAACGCGAGTTCAAGGAAGTTGCGACCATTGAGAGGAAGACGTTCAATTGCCTGTCTCGAAATCACTCCATTAACCTGTGAAGAAGTTGTATCAATTGAAGCAATGTCACCTGATAACATCTCATCGTCCGATAGTATTGAGCCAACTTTAAGGGTGACATCAAATGTCGCTACCTGACCTACCTGTAGCTGTGCAGTAGCGACTTTAGTAGAAAACCCGCCAGACTGTATTTTCAATTCATAATCACCCGTCGCCAAATTCGTCAACACATATAACCCTTCGCCATTAGTAATAATCTCACGTTTCGTTCCGGTAGCTTTTTGTGTGGTGCTGACTTTTGCACCAACAATCACCGCGCCTGTCGGATCGGTCACACGTCCGCTGAGCGTAGCCGTTGTGGACTGTTGCCCCAATATTGCCGGAGCCAGACAAACAAGCATCAAAATAGTAATGATAAGTCGTTTCATCGGTAGTAACCTCTTCTCAAAAAAGTTACGGAGAGGACAGCACGTACCTGCACCTCAGCGAACGTCTTCCATCCTCTCCGTATCAATCAATAAGTTTGTTTATTTCGTCCGTTCTAATTCAGCTTTTTTTGCCTCAAAACTCTTACCATACGTTTCCTGATACGTTTTAATAGCTTCATCTTCAGAAGGCAGACGTAACGCATCAGTGAAGCGATTCATATAGGCAAAATTTCCGCATTGCAGCAGGACTTCCAATGCGCCTTGCGGAGTGAATTCCTTGACGAGCACATCGTAATCAGCCTTTGTCATTTTCGTTGGCTCAGCCGTGATTTTACGAGCAAATTTCACCGCCGTTAATTCTCGCGGAGTCAGTTGCGAATCGTCCTTAGCCATTGCCATTAATTTTGTGTGATCAACGTTGAGACGGCGCAAACCTTGCACCTGATGCAACGTTCAATACCGACACCCGTTCAGCATTGAGATCGAAAATGAAACGTGCAATTTAATTTCCCGGCTGACAGTGTTGTAGTCGCGTGACGTGTTCGTAAAAGCACGCCAGGCTTTGGTGATGTCTGGCACCAGTAAAAAGGCACGTTGCGAATTGGCCAGGCCAATACCCAAACCGTTCGGACTCTTCGCTTGCGCTTCGGCTGCCGCCAGTGCATCCGAGCCTGCAATGATCTGTTCGTTTGAAACCAGGGCGACACGTGCCGCAGGTGCTTCAAATTTATTCGCTACAACTTTGGCTACGGGTTCATCAAGCGCCCATTTTTCAACGGGCAAATTTGTACCTTCGCAGTAACGCAGGAAGTAATTAAAAAACGCCGTTGTCATCGTCAGTTCAACGAGCTGTGAGTCATTGAAAAAAGCGCGGGCTTTCTGAAACTCAGCATCCGTCAACAGATTGATGTCGCGGGTCAGCAGCTCAGCATAACGTAACGCCGCCTGTTCGCCGCCTGAGAGCGTTGCCGGGCTATCTGTTTTCAACGCTGCCAGCAGCTTCTGCCCGTTCCCTGAAGCACGTAATAATCGTTGTAAATGAATCGCCGGATATGCGCTGCCATACACCTGCGCAATCCGCAACCCCATCGCCATTTTCGTTTCCGGCGCAATGGTGCCGTTGTACAGATACGCTTTGAACGTGTCGGCGAGCGGCTTTGCGGCACTCGGCAATAAAGATAATGCGCGGACGTAATTTGGAATTTTGCCCGCTTCAATGACATCCGCACCGTTGACAAATTCAGCGGTAACGTCAGCCAGCGGAACATTCGACTGCGCACTGAGTTTTTGTTGCGCCGCCTGATTTAAGGCCTCCAACGAAGTCAGTGGAGTTTGCGCGAATGAAGACACGCAGAGCGTGACGAGAATAAGTAGAGTTGTTAGTTTCATCGGGTTTCCTTTATTGATTAGAGCGCAAGCGTCCCCGCTTGCTTTGATTTTTTTCACAACTCGCGCTGAAGCGCTCGCTGGCAAGCGGGGACGCTTGCGCTCCAGTCATAGCTTGTAATCCATGCTGAAGCGTCCAATTAGAATTGTTCCTTTATCATTGTTGGGTGGCGTAATTAACAACGAACGAATCGGCCCCGGTTTAGTTTGCTTGATGGCTTTAACCGCGCCGAGATATTTGCCGGTTGGAGCTTCGTAAAATTTCACTTCCATCGTTTCATCATCAATGCGCTTATGACCAAAAACGTATTCGCCGGGACTTAAAGATAAGTCACCAATTTTGATGGCTACCTGGGTGATAAAAAATTGTGCGTACTTGCCGTCAGCGGCATAACCTGCCGTAATCATCACTACGCCGGCAATGAATTTGCCTTTGCCGTTCGTCACGCCTGAAGCGGTACGAAATTCCGTTTCGATGCGTTCTTTTTCAACGGGAGCGCGCGCCGGAATTAATGTGCCTAATTCTTTGCTGGTTGCCTGACGCCAATCCTGTGCTGACAGCATTGGGAAAAAAGAAAAAATTAGCAGCGATAAGATTGTTAATTTCATAATTACTTACCTAAACTTTAAATTGGCAGAAGCCCGACTGTTAAGGAGGGCAACCTTTCTCTGGAAATTATTTCCTCAGTACTGATGCCCTTGTTGACACGCGGGCTTCTACCTCAAATCCTAAAAAATAAATCGTGCGCCGATTTGCATCGTTCGCGCTTCAAACGCCTGTGTAGACTTCCCAAAATTACCGAGTGACATGTCAGCATTCGGCAAATAGAGATTGACGTTATTGAGCGCATTGAACGCTTCAAATCGAAGTTGAAGTTGCTTCCCTTCGAGTACCGCAAAGCTGCGTCCGAGGGATAAATCAATCGTAGCATATTTCGGCCCACGAAATGTATTTCGACCAAGCGTACCTGACTGACCAGGTGTCGGCGCGGGAAAGAGACTCGCCGGAAATAATCCACTCAAAAATGCCTGCCGATCAAATGAAGTCGTAATTGCGCCTGCTGCCGGAGCATTGGGACGATCATAAAATCCGCCGCCGACTGCGCCGCCTCCGCCATCACGGTTGTAATCTCCGCCAGCGGTCGAAGCGGCTCCATTCCAAACTGAAAACGGACGACCTGATTGTTTCGTCACAATGGTCGCCACCTGCCATCCATTGATGACTTGCGAAAACAATTTATGGCCGTTCTGAAAATTTGGATTCCATAACAATTGCGCCGAAAAACGATGCGGAATATCAAAGAGTGACGGCCCGCGCTCACAGCGCAGACAATCAATATTTACCGCGCCTTTGCCGGGTTCGGAGTTATCAGCGAATTGTCCGGTTGAAGTATCCGACGAAGTATCCAACCATTTCGACCAACGATAATTAGCCTGCAATGAAAATTGTTTTGTGAGGTTGCGGCGCACTTCAACAGTCATTCCGTGATAAATCGAATCTACGCCATTCGTCACATAGAGCAACGTGCTGAAATTCGGATTGATGCGGTCTTCCTTGCCATCAAGCAAATCTCCGGCAAAGCGATTCACGTCATCAATGCGCTCCAGATTGACGCCGCGTGTGCCGTTGTACCCAATCTCGACGATCCAGCCTTTCCAGACTTCGCGTTGCAGATTCAAAAACCAGCTTTCGCTGTACTGCGTTTTGATCGTCGGATTCACAACAAAACCTGTCGGACGAATCGCGTTCTGTCCGGCAGGTGTATTGACTCCCCCCTGCGCATTTAAACCGCGTCCGAATTCAGGATTGAATGGCACGGGAATACCGTACAGAATGCTTGTACCGATTTTATTGGAAGGCTGTATCACGCCCTGCAACGCATCAGGAGGTAACGCGCGCGCACCCGAAATTGATTGACCGTGATGCGGCTGATACGCCAGACTGAAGCCCGCACGAATCGCCGATTTGCCATCGCCAAATGGATCATAAGCCAAGCCAATGCGAGGTGAAAAATTAGTTTTTTCAGGCGTGTAAAGCCGATCTACCCGCGTTAGGCTGGCGCTCGCTAATCGTTCACGAAAATTATTTCCCGGTCCAAAAACAATCGAAGATAAACGTCCTGCGCGCTCGCTCACATCGCCAAAATAATCGTGCCGCAAACCTAAATTTAAATTGAGTTTGGCATTGACCTTCCAATCGTCCTGAAAGAAAAACGCCGTCTCGTGCTGGACAAAATAACGCGGGAAATTCGTCCGCTTGCCGGTGTTTGGATCCACTGTCAAAGTTTGCCGAAAAGGTTGATCGGCAATAAAACTGGCGATGCTGGTGAAGGTGTACGATCCCGCATCCGGCGGCGCAATTGACAGCCCCTTGAACAAACGGCGGAATTCACCACCCACGCGCAGCGCATGATGCCCGCGATCCAGCGTCAACACATCACGCAATTCATAAGTACGGATTTTCGTCGCACTATTGAAGAAATCGCCCCAGCCCGCCGTAAAACCTGTGACCGTAATTTGCGGCACGACAGCATCATCATTGCCGCGATTGGTCGAGATCGTTTGAAACGCAAAACGTGCATCATTCACCGCACGATTCAAAACTTTCGTGTAGCCCAGATTCGTATTTGAAAATGTTCCCGCGTATGCGCCTTTCATTCCGCGCATCACGCGACCCAACCCCGCCTGCGCGACTGATCCGCTTGATCCGCCGTTATTGTCCGCCTGATTTTCAAAAATATAGCGTCCGTAAATTTTGTCTTTGCCTTCATTGAACGAATGATCTACGCGCCCCAGAAATTGATTGAAGCGCACAAAATCATTGAGCGTCGTGAAGACCGTCCCGTTCGTTGGGATGAATTGCCCGTTGCCAATGCTCAAACAATTATTGCTGGCGGCAGTGCAGGCTCCGACTGTTTGCGGTGCGGGTGCGGCAAACTTTGTGAACAACTGATTGGCAATGCTGTTCGGCGCAGTGCTTTTGACATAATCACGCAACTGTGGAGTTTCGACTTGAAACGATGAGGTACGACCAGAAGCATTGCGTGTGCCTTCGTAGCTGCCAAAGAAAAAAGTTTTGTCTTTAATAATCGGGCCACCCATATTGCCGCCGAACTGATTGAAAACCTGGGGCGGTCTGCTGGTCGCAAAAAAGTTCCGTGCATTGAGTGCCGCGTTACGATGGAATTCCCACAGGCGACCATGAAACTGGTTGGTTCCGGTCTTCGTGCGCAAGCTGATGACAGCTCCGTTGCCGCGCCCGAATTCACTGGAAAAATTATTCGTCTGGATTTGGACTTCTTCGATGGCTTCAATGCTCGGCACAATCGCTGGCTCGCCGGAATTATTGGAATTGGAATTCATCGCACCATCCAGCACGTAGTTATTACCGCGATAGCGATTGCCGTTGACCGTCACCACCGGCGAACTGGTCAGCTTCGTAGAATTCGCTGTGCCGGGAATAAACGTAGCTCCGGCACTGAGCTTGGTCAGCGCAAAAACATCACGTTGCGGAATCGGCAACTCAGAAACTTTGCGCTGATCTAATGAATCCGACACGCGCCCTTCCGTAGCGATTTGCACCTGTGCGCCGCCGCCTTCAATGTTGACGACTTCCTGCAAATCTCCGATTTCAAGCTTGATCGAAATTTCCGAAGTCTGCCCCGCATTCAATCTGATCGTGCGCTGCTCGAAGGTTTTGAATCCCGCGACGCGCACAAAAATGGTGTACGATCCTGGCGACATTCCGGCCAGCAAAAACGCTCCGCTGTCATTGGTCGTTGCCGAGCGCGTTTGCCCTGTCTCATTATTTTTGGCGACGACGGGCGAAGCGACTACATAATTACCTGTAGTATCCGCTACCGTGCCTCTCAATGTGGATTCCGTGAGCTGCGCGAAGACCGATAGGGAAAGAAAAAGTAAGCCAAATAAATTGGCAAAAATAAAAGTTAGGGGTGACAGTTTTAGTTTCATAAAAAGTGAAAATATTCTGGAAAATCTTAATTGAATTTTCCGCTCTTAACCTGCAACGCAGGTGTCAGCATAAAGCCCCGTGCGTGAGCGCGGGGTTACGAGCCAACCTCATATTTAGCCCGCGAAGTGGGCGACAGACGCGCTGCCTGAGTAACAATCTCTTTATTTTTTTTAATTCGGGAAATACTGCGTGTCCGCCAATACTATCAGCGGTAGCGCAAGGGGAAGTAGACGGGTAAGTTAATACACCCTGTCTGTCATTCCCCTCCCATTCAGTTGAATAGACGGACAAGGTTCCTAGATTACCTTGCCTTTCTTATCTCCCCTTGCGCTACCGCAGAGAGCACTGACAATCTTATTTTCGAGTAAATTTCAAACGATGGGAGAAATTAGCACGCCCAACAATGACTGTCTTGGACTTGGAGTTTCAGAAAAGAGTCAGACTTTAGGTGGATTAATCCAGATGCACCAGCCCGCGTTGAATCGCCGTCGTCGCCGCCTGCGTGCGGTCAGTGACCCCAAGTTTGCTGAGGAGAGAGTTGATGTGCGATTTAACTGTCGCTTCGGAAATTTTTAAATCACTGCCAATTTCTTTGTTGCTTTTGCCGCGCACAATTAATTCGAGAACCTGCAATTCGCGTCCGGTTAATGGCTCGACGGAGAAGCGTTCAGCGAGGCGTTCGGCGACTGCTGCCGGGATTCGTTTTTGTCCGGCGTGAACCATTCTGATGGCTTCGGTCAGGTCTTCAAACGAGACGCCTTTCAAAAGATAACTTTGCGCTCCGGCCTGCAAAGCACGAAAAATATCTTCGTCACCATCGTAAGTAGTCAGCACAATAATTTTCGCATCAGGCGTGATTCGCCGGATGTGATTGATCGCTTCAACGCCGCCAATCCCCGGCATACGCAAATCCATCAGCGTGACATCAGGCGCGTGCTGCTTGAATAAATCAACTGCCTGCTGACCGTCGGAACCTTCCGCAATCACCGTCAAATCGTCTTCGGTATTGAGCAAAGCAACCAATCCCTGCCGCACGATCTGGTGATCGTCAATGACCATGACACGAATTTGTGGAGAAGAATTCATTGAGACTCCATTCAGTTTTTCCGTTAGCCCAGTCCGTTTACGGCTGGGGAGATATATTGCATTACAAACATCCAGTCCGGTTCACCGGGCTTCAAAATGTGCTTTAGCTGAAGCCCTTGGCAAGCTCGATAAATCGGGCTTAGTCCCCTGACCCAGCCGTAAACGGACTGGGCTAGTAGAAAATGTTCATATCGTTCTTAGGTCTAATCCCTAAATAAATCTTAGCAAAGTACTAATCGCCAGCCTATGATTTTGCTTCGCGGCTTTCTCAAGCCAGATGCGAGCATATCGCCTATTTATCGCTACGCCCTCGCCATTCAGGTAAGCCATCCCAAGATTGTATTGCGCTTTTGAATCCCCTTTTCGAGCAGCTTTTCGTATCCATTCGATTCCTTTGGCAAGATTCTGTTTCGTTCCCAATCCCTCAAGATAGCAAATCCCTAAATTGCACTGAGCGAATTCATCCCCAAGCGCAGCAGCCCGCTGATAAAATGAAAAGGCTTTCTTGTGATTAACCTCGACTCCCTTGCCCTTTCCATAATGCAGCCCCAAATTAAACAACGCTTCAATGTGATTGGATTTTGCAGCTTTCTGATACCAGCACAGCGCCAAAGGAATATTTTTCTCTACGCCCAAGCCAAGATCATAGCAATAACCAACTAAATTCTGACAATGAACGTCTCCCAACCTAGCGGCTTCGAGCAACCAGGGAAAGGCTTTTTGGTAACTCTTTCTTCTTGATTCCCCGTAGAAATAGCACTGTCCGATTTCAGAAGGGTTTTCTTTTTTCTGCTGAGTAGCCATATTTCAAAAAAAGTCAGCAAACTAAAGTTTACTGGACATCTACATCGTCAACGGAACCTGTACCACAATCTCCGTCCCTTCATTCAATTCACTTCTCACAATCAAATTCCCACCAATTTGCGTAGCGCGTTCTTTCATTCCAACCAGACCGTAATGCTTATTGTCACGGTGAATTTTATCATCAAACCCGCGTCCGTCATCCTTCACCGTGAGCCGCAAATTTTTTGGTTCGTAGTTCAATTCGACACTAATTATTTCGGCCTGCGCGTGCTTGATGGCATTCGTGATTGCTTCCTGCGTGATGCGCAGTAAATTGTCTTCGATCAGGCGAGAGAGTTGACGATAGGTTCCACCAACTTTGACGTGTACCTGAGTCGAAGTCCCTGCCGTAAGCTGCTTCGCGGATTCATTTAAGGCCGCAGGCAAATCATTATTTTCAAGCGCCTGCGAGCGCAAATCCCAGACCGAACGACGGGCTTCATCTAAATTACTGCGCACCAATTGTCGCGCCTGATCCAGCGGAGCTTTCGCGGCTTCCGGCTTAATCGAAAGCATCCGTGCGACCAATTCCAGTTGCAGCGAAATACCCGCCAACCCCTGCGCCAACGTATCATGAATTTCTCGCGCCAGACGATTGCGCTCTGAGAGTACGGCGGAAAATTGCCGCTCGATCAACTTGACACGAACGCGATACCAGTACCAGATTGCACCCAAAATTCCAGCTAAACAGAAAAGATAAAACCACCAGGTTTGATAAAAATGCGGCTTGAGATAGAAATCAAAAGAAGTCCCAGTCTCGTTCCAAACCCCGTCATTATTGCTCGCCATCACTCTGAACGTATATCGTCCGGCGGGAATATTCGTATAGGAAGCGATGCGGCGCGTTCCCGCTTCGATCCAATCCTGGTCGAATCCTTCCAATTTGTATTTGAATTTATTTTTCTGCGGCGCAATAAAACTGAGCGCCGTAAAGTAAAAATCAAAGCGCGACTTTCCGGGCGAAAGCTCTATCGAATTTCCGGCACGAAATGTTTGGTCATCCACAATTATTTTCTCAATGGCAACCGGCGGAAGCTGCGTATTGAGTTTGAGATGCGCCGGATCAATCATCACAACACCTTTAATCGTAGCGAACCAAAGCTTGCCATCTTCGGTCTTCCATCCGGCAGGATGCCCACCGCCGCCACACTCATTCGTCTCCATTCCATCGGCAGTTCCATACAGAAAAATATCTTTTAGTTTTGCTTGCGAAGAGGAAAAATTCTCAAGCTCTTTTTTGTTGGCACGGATGATGCCTTTGTTGGAACTCATCCATAAAAATCCTTGATTATCTTCGAGAATGTGGTAAATCGCATCGTCGAGAAAACCTTCGTTTGTCGTGAAGTGAGAAAATTTTCCATCCTTAAAACGATTCAGTCCACCACCAAGAGTTCCAAGCCAAATTGCCCCGTCTGCATCAGCGTAAAGTGAAATAATGACTTCATTCGACAGACCGGATTCGAGGTTGTAATTCGTAAATTTTCCATCTTTGAAAAGGCTCAAGCCGCCAAGCGTTCCGATCCAGAGATTGCCTGTGCGGTCTTCGCAAATTGCGCCGACTAAATCACTCGCTAAGCCATCAAGCGTTGTGTATGGCGTAAAAATTCCATCCTTGAATTGATTCACTCCGCGCCGTGTGCCGATCCAGAGTGAGCCTGCGTGGTCAGTGAAAAGCGAACGCACGTAATCATCCGAAAGACCGTCTTTCATTGAGTAATTTGTAATTTTTCCCGCTTGTATTTTCTTCAACCCGATTGGAGTTCCGACCCACAAATTACCTGCACGATCAGTCGCCAGTGCAAGAATATCCGTCGTCGCTAAATCTTGTTTCGCCGGAAAATTTATCAACTGATTGTCGCGTAATAAATTCAATCCTGCGTCTTTTGTGCCGATCCAGACATCGCCGTTTGTGCCACCAGAAATGGAACGAATCAAATTTGCAGACAGCCCTTCACGCATCGTGTACGTCGTAATTTTTTTGGTTTTCAGCAAACTCAGTCCGTTTACTTCCGTGCCGATCCACAGGCTGCCTTCCCTGTCTTCGAGCATTGATAAAATTGACGTGTGAGAAATTCCTTCGCCGTCGTAGGCTCGAAATTTTCCGTCAACAAAGCTTGCCAAACCGTTGGAAGCTCCAACCCACAGGACACCATCACGAGTTTCAAGAATTTGCCCGATGTGATTTCCGGGTAAGCCCTGCTTCGTTGTGAAGCTCGTAAATTTTCCGTCCTGCCATTGATTCAATCCATTCGGGGTTCCAAGCCAAATTCTTCCTGCACGATCCTGCGCGATGACTTCAATGTTTTTATCGGGTAATCCATTGTTGTACGTTACAAATTTTCCGTTTGAATACGCACTTACCCCTTCTGTTGTGCCAATCCAAAGTTCTCCTTTTTGCGACTGAAAAATTGTGTTGACGTTATTTCCGGCGAGTCCATCCGAACGTGAATACGACGTGACTTTTTCATCCTTGAAGCGGTTCAAGCCATCCGCCGTTCCAATCCAAAGATTGCCGTCGTTGTCTTCTAAAATGGCTTGAATACTGTTGTGGGATAATCCGTTCGCCGTAGAATACGCCGTAAATTTCCCATCACGAAATTTGTTCAGACCATTGACTGTGGCAATCCAGAGATTGCCTGCGCGGTCTTCATACACGGAAGAAATATTATTGCTCGAAAGACCATCTTTATTGGTGAAAGCCGTGAAAACTCCACTTTTGAATTGCACTAACCCGTTGGGTGTACTGATCCACAAACGACCCTCACGATCTTCTTTCAAGCTACGAATTTGATGGTTGAGAATTTGCGGTGTGTTGTGCCGATCAAACGTTACGAAGCTGATTCCGTCGAATCGTGCCAGCCCTTCTTTGGTTCCAATCCATAGATAACCGTCACGTGTTTGCAGGATTGTGTTGACCGTATTTTGCGGCAATCCCTGATCTGTTTTCCAGGTTTCGTATTT
>JAYVRW010000212.1:0-18465 GCA_043775925.1 Blastocatellia bacterium | reverse complement strand
ATCGGCAGCAAAATTGTCAGGGCTTCCAACGCATAATTAATCGAACGATCACGGTCTGGTGCGGATTGTACATGATAAATCGCAATATTTATCAGTGTCATCGCCACGTTGGGCAAATAGGCGGCGGGATTGACGGCGGCTAATTTGCGCCTGATTTCTAAGGCCTCAACATATTCCGCTTCCGCCGTTGCCAACTCATTTTTATCGCTGTGCAAAACCGCCAAATTGTTGAGTGTCATCGCGCGTTTGGATTGATCCCCACCAACAAATTTTTCCAAATATTTTTGATAGAAGGACTCGGACTGATTAAAGCGATGGTGGTTTTGTAAAAATAGGGCGCACTGGAATACATTGTCTTCAGTTGCCCACGCATTGATCGAGCGCTCAAAATATTCGCACGTATCCTCCAACCAATTCGGATTGTCATACGCGGTGCGTTCCATTAAGGCGCGTAAATAATATTCTTCCGAACTCTGTTTGAGTTGCGGCAACAATTGTTCTTTGGCTTTGACCAGTCGGTTATTTTCGTCCTGCATCTGTTCGCGTTCATCGTCAAAGACGGCACGGGCAGCGGCGATTTCGCCCATCTCGAAATATTCTTTGGCGCGGCGCAAACGGTCTGTATTGATTTCGATGCGATTGAATTCTTCGGCTAAGCGGCGGATGTCTTGTTTGAATTGTTCGATCTGGTTTTCAAGCGTGACGATATTTTGGCTGATTTCCAAACGATCTTGCATGTCGTATTCAGGCGTACGCGAGAACAATTTTTTCAGCGTGTTGACCTGATTTGTCCAATCTTTGTATTGCGCAGAATTAGCGAGAATCTGTGTGATGTTGACGGTGGAGTTATTAAGACCCTGAACGCCAATGTTGTTTGAGCCGTGTTGTGAGAGTTCGTTGGTCATGATGCGTGAATAGTAGGGCGATAATCAGGAGTTTTTAGCCGCGAATTAGCACGAATTTTCACGAATTAAATGTACGGGTAATTCGTGAAAATTTGCGTTAATTCGCGGCTAAAATTCTCATTTAAAATTGATCGTACTACCGTGAATGTCCTGCACCGCCCGATTATCATTGCCTGTTTGCGTCAACGTATTTTGTTTGATTTCAAGCGCGGGCATTTGCTTGAGCAATTCTTCAATCTCGTTGGCGACTACGGGATTGGCTTCGAGGCGCGGCGTCAATTTTTCGGCGACCTCTTTTTGCATATCTTCATTGGTCGGATATTTTTCCAGTAGATGCAGTGTAGTCAATTCTTCGCCGACGAGAACACCGCGTACTTTTTCTAAAATTGCGCTGCGATTCTCAAAGGCTTTTTCGGCTGATTTTTCGGTGATTTTTTCGGCGCCTTTCATAGCAAGCGCGGCGATGACTCCAGAGACAATAGTTCCAATTGGCATAGCGTGCGATTCCTTTCGCTGAGTAAAAATAAAAGGCGGATCGTGAAGCCGAAATATTACTCTACAATCCGCATTTCGTACTCAGGAATTTTTAGTGAATTCTTAAAGCACCCCTGTGTTAGATTCGCGCTCGATTTCAAAAACGGGCATAATTATCAACAGAACGGTGAGCGTTAGCGATCTGGTCATCTTGCGTAAGTGAACCAGTTCGCTTTCATTTTTTACTGACCAATTATTTCCTGTCAGCAAGGCTTATGCTTTATTTTGTACTCACTCCTAAGCAATCACGTCTTCTCAGGCATTTCGTCGGATTGATGCTTGTCGGAACGGTGATGATTTTTTCCGCTTTCGAGGTGCAAGGCTTAGACCCGCACAAAGCGGCTACGCAATACGTCCATGATGTTTGGACGACACGAGATGGTTTGCCGCAGGATACGGCTGCTTACATTGTGCAGGACAGTACTGGTTACATTTGGTTCGGGACGCAGGAAGGGTTGGTCAGGTTTGACGGCGTGAATTTTACGGTGTTCGATTCGCGTAACACTGATGCGCTCAGCTCGAGTTTCATCCACGCTCTTTTTGTTGATCGCAACGGCACAGTCTGGATCGGCGCGACAAAGGGATTACTGCGCTACCGTGATGGTAAGTTCAAGTTTTTTGGAAAAAATAATGGACTGCTTTCGGATGAGGATGTCAAAAATATATCCGAAGATGCCGAAGGTAATTTATGGATCGGTTACAGCGCAGGTGGGCAAACAGTATCTACCAGCGGATTAGGTAAATTCAAAGACGAGCGGGAGGAACTTTTCACGGTCAAAGACGGGCTGTCAGCCAATCAGGTGAAAGGCACCTTCGGTGACAAGAGTGGAAATCTTTGGATTACAACCTCGAAGGGGTTGAGTCTTTTGAATAATGGTAAATTTTCAACCTATAAAATCGCTGATGGACTTTCGGATGAATTGATTAGAGGCGTTTACGGTGGGCGCGATGGAGCGCTGTGGCTGGCAACACCCAACGGTTTGAAGCGCCTCAAAGACGGGAAAATTATTACCTATAGGACAAAGGATGGACTGTCAAGCAACGCTATCCACACCGTATATGAAGACCGTGATGGGATTCTCTGGATCGGAACCGAGGCCGGATTGAATCGAATGGTTGAGGGGAAAATCGAGACTGTCAGAGGGGTCGAAGGGCTTGACACCGATGAAATTTTCTCTGTTTTTGAAGACCGGGAGGGGAGCCTTTTTATTGGTACGCATGTCAGTGGGTTACACCGCTTGCGGGACGGAAAATTTACCGTTTTTGGTACCACCGAAAAGCTCTTAGGTAAAAACGTAGGTGCCATTTTTGAGGCAACCGATGGTCGCATTTTGATTGGTACTAATCCGGGTGGTTTGAGCGTTTTGCGCGAGGGCCAATTTGACACGTATGCAATTGCCGATAATCTCCTCAAAAATAAAATATCGCTGATCCGGCAGGATCAAACAGGATTGATTTGGATTGGAACCGGTGGTGGGCTAAATCAATTCAAGGATAAAAATTATCAAGCTAATTTTTTTATCAGTGCGCTAAGAAATTCCAGAATAAATTCTGTGTATGAAACACGTGACGGAGTTCATTGGTTAAGTGAGTACGGAGGATTAAAACAGGTGGTGGGCGGCAAACTAATCAATGCACCTTCTTTTGCCAATTTGGGTACGAATTACATCGGGTATTTTTACGAAGACAAGAGCGGACGGCTCTGGTTTGGAAGGAACAAGGAAACCGGTTATTTTCGAGCGGGGACTTTCACGCCTTATCCGAAAGAACCTTTGAGTACAGTCAATGTGACGAACATCTACGAGGATGAAACAGGTGTTTTGTGGTTTACCACCTGGGGACAGGGATTAGTACGATTAAAAGGAGAACAACTGACGGCGTATACAAACAAGGATGGACTTTTTGATGATGTACAATGGGCTATCCTTGATGATGGCGTTGGTAATATGTGGATGAACTGTAATCGCGGAGTTTTTCGCATCTCGAAACAAGAGCTTGATGACTTTGCCGAAGGTCGAATTAAAACCGTCAATTCTGTTGTCTATGGAACAGGCGACGGGATGCGAAAAAGCGAAACGAACCTGGGCTATCCTTCGGCGATTCGTGCGCGGGATGGAAAACTTTGGTTTGCGACGACTGATGGCGCAGCAGTCGTTGACCCGAAAAATTTGAAAATCAATCGCATTGCGCCACCTGTGGTGATTGAGAAAGTTCTGGTTGACGACCAACTTACTGTACCGAATGTAGCCATTGCATCACGGGTGAAAAACATTGAATTCCGCTACGCTGGATTGAGCTTTATTCAGCCCGCGAAAATGAAATACAAATACAAGCTCGAAGGCTTTGACACGGGTTGGATTGAGGCTGGAAATCGCCGCGCCGCCTTTTACACGAATCTGCCACCCGGTGATTATGAATTTAAAGTCATTGCCGCCAACAGCGACGGCGTCTGGAACGAACAAGGCGCGAGTTTTAAGTTTCGCGCTACCGCACCGTTTTGGAAAACGTGGTGGTTTTACAGTTTGTGTTTTTTAGGAATGGTCGGAATTGCGTGGCTGTTATGTCGCTGGCGCGTTTCTAAACTTGAACGAGAAAAGCTGGCGCAGCAACGATATGCTCATCGGCTTATTGAATCGCAGGAAGCCGAACGCAAACGGATCGCTGCCGAATTACACGACGGCTTAGGGCAAAGTTTGCTGGTGATCAAAAACCGTACAATCATTGGAAAAAAACAGGCACAGGACAGTGATAAAGTGACGGCACAGCTAGAGGAAATCTCGAAAGCCACAGGACAGGCGTTGGAAGAAGTGCGCAGCATCGCTTACAACTTGCGTCCATATCATCTGGAACGATTAGGACTGCGCGAATCCATCGAAGCGATGCTGGAAAAAATCCGCGAAGCTACGGGACTGCAAATCAACGCCCGCGTCGCTTTATTTGACGAAGTTTTTTCCAAAGATAACGAAGTGACATTTTATCGCGTGATTCAGGAATGCCTGAATAACATCATCAAGCACGCCAATGCGACCGCTGTTGAAATCAATATTGTTCAGAATGAAACGCAAGTGACGGCGCGTATTCAAGACAATGGGCGAGGCTTTGTCGTAACGCCCGAAAATCAATCCAGCGGTTTTGGCTTGATCGGCATGTCGGAGCGCGTGCGAATGCTTGGCGGTCAACATTCGATTGAATCGGAAGTGGGTAGGGGAACGACGGTGACGGTGATTATCCCATTGCACGAGGAGAAGGATGAACACTGACAAAATCAAAATCTTTATCGCCGATGACCATCCAATTTTTCGTGGCGGATTGCGACACCTGATTGAACTGGAATCGCATCTGGAAATCGTCGGCGAAGCCAAAGATGGCGCAGAAGCGATTCAGCGTTTGCTGATTTGCCACGCAGATGTAGCGTTGCTCGATATTGATATGCCGAAGGCGAGCGGTTTTGAAGTGTTTACGGCGCTCCGCGAAAAGGGTCTGGCGTTACAGATTATTTTTTTGACGATGCACAAAGACGAGCAGTTTTTGAATGCCGCACTTGATTTAGGGGTGAAAGGTTTTCTCGTCAAAGACAGCGCTGCCGAGGAAGTGATTGATTGCATCGAAGCTGTCGTCAACGGACAGGAATTTATCAGCCCGCAATTAACCAGCTTCCTGCTCAAACGCATGCGTCAAGTTAGCTCCACTAAAACTTCTCAACTAGATCAATTAACGCCCACCGAACGCAAAGTCCTGCGGCTCATCGCAGAATATAAAACCAATAAAGAAATCGCGGCAGAACTCATCATGGGAGTCCGCACTGTCGAACAACACCGCCTGAATATCAGCGAAAAATTTGAGTTGAAAGGCCGTCATGCGTTGATGAAATTTGCGACAGAAAATGTCAGCCAAATGTAGAAGCGACGGCTCGCCCTCGCCCGAAACTTTGTGATCTCTATAATTTCATCGTAGCGAAATATCGGGCGAGGACAATCCGTCGCCCCTACATCCGTGTTTCTACGGAGAAAATACCGTACTTCTACAGCTCACAAATCGTAATACAACGGATTTTCAATTCCTCCTCAATTAACGAATATCATTAACGTCATGAATATCCTGATTGTGGAAGACAACTCGTTGATGCGCGCCATGATCCGTGAAACGGTCAGCGAATTCGCCGAGGTCATCACCGAATGTGAAGATGGCGATCAGGCGTTCGCGGCGTATCAGAAAAATCTTCCACACTGGGTCTTAATGGATTTACAAATGCAGCGTGTGGATGGTCTCACCGCGAGCCGGGAAATACGTTCTATTTACCCGCACGCGCAGATTTGCATTGTCACTGATTATGGCGATGCACGGACACGCACTGCCGCTACGGAAGTCGGCGCGACGGCATTCGTACTGAAAGAAAATCTCGAAGAGTTGAGAACGTTACTTAATCCGGGAATTTGATTCCGGTTGTAACTTTCTCAAGACAAAGATTCGCGGTAGTAAAACCTCCCCCCAAAGCCGTAAGGAGATCGCGGCTTCTCCTTACACACGAACTACGGCATGCGCTGTATTTCGTGATCTTGTCACCCTCATTCATCTTGATCTGCTCTTGCTCCGGCTCGTTTGTACCTGCGCAGGAGCGAAGCATTTTCGCACAGGAGGACTAACCTTATGAAACTCGAACGAAAAGAAAATGCGACCAATCACTCCCTGACCAGAAATCAATCAATTGGACATTCGATAATCAGGTTGACCGTGCTGACACTAGCCTTGTTTTTGATGCAGGGACTGGTGCTGGCGCAAGCTGAAAAACCGATCAATCAATACACCTATCTGGCAACGCACAATGCAATATCGAGTTATGCGTACGGCTACAACCTCCAGAACTCGCAGCGATACGATGTCACAACGCAATTAAATGGCGGAGCCAGAATGCTGGAAATAGATATTGTCTATGATAATCCCAATGACAAAGAACCAGCGGGTGTTTACATCTGCCATTGCGGTGAAGCCCCGCATAGCAACAGTGCCATTGAAATAAAACGGGCCAACGATAAAGGGATGAAAAGCAGAAGGTGGTTGCCAAATTGGTCGTCTGGTACTCCCTTTACCCGCTTCAGCAAAATCTTGAAGGAGATTGACAATTGGCTGGTCGCGCATCCCAATGAAATTGTTTTTATCATGCCCGAAAACAATAGCGCGACGGTTGACCAATTTGACAAGGAGGTTATCCTGGCGGGATTAAGAACTGGCATTCTCAAACGTGATAGTCGAACAAATTGGCCGACGAAGCCAGAGTTGATTGCCAGTAATAAAAGGCTGATCATTCTGGCGGCTGATGGAATAGATCTGACAGGCAGCCAATACGCCAATAATAAAGGATATATTGCGTGGAAAGGCTACATTACTCCTCAGATAAAAGGGAGCAAAAACGAATATAACACTCCTGCCGGTGAGGAAGATAAGTTTTTGACTTTGGGAAGTTTTGAAGACGCTCTCACCGACGCAGTTACCTCCAGGTACTACAATGATTACAATGAGCTAAATAAGCGAAAGGCCGAGTGGATAGCCAAGCGAGTAACTCGTTTCCCGACGTTTATTCAGGTCAATCAGGTTCAGATCGGCGATGCGTTGCGCTTTGTAAATGAACTCAATGATGCGCGCCATCAAATTGCCTCAACCATTCCCAAAGACCCGGCGGGTGAATGGATCGTGAATACCAGCGCCGCCATTGCGACAGGTGTCGTCAATACGGCTAATGCTGCGGATAAGGCTATCACGAACCACATCACAGGTGGTCCCACGACACCTGGTTCGCGGTCTATCACCTTTAATAATCAGGCGGGATACGTCGCCAGGATGACGGTCTTATATTTTATGACGGAAACCATCGGCGGAGCGAAAGTGCCAATGGCAAAAGCTCTCTCCACACCGGATATTTCGCTTGGTTTCTCAAGACCACTGGAAATTCCTCGGAACACGGCCAAAGGCATGCCGATTTCTGTTGTGATTGAAGGCATCGGGACAGTCAAAGGCAAAGTCCTGGAAACCACCGTCGCTGAAAACTTTACTGGCAACGTTTGTTTCAAATCCTGGGGCACGATTTTCGATGCGCAGGGCGGCTCTTGTAAGTAATCAACTTTAGAACTTGTAACGATCACATCTTGGAGGTATTAGCGCTATGCAAACTAAACGAAAGAATAGTGCGACCAATTCCGTTCTGACAGAAAGCCAGGCTATGAGAAATCCGGCGGTAAAGATTGTCATGCTGACACTGACCTTATTTTTTATCCAGGCCAGTGTGCCAACACAAAATGATTGGAGCCATAGCATGGCAGCCTCGACCACCAAGACTGTTGCCTTGCCCACTACTCTTCAGTCAGGTAGTTTTCAGTTTATGGATGAGTCAAGTCAGCCCGGCGGGAATTTCAATACTGGGAATTCTCCAAACGCCTGGATTAAGACTGCTACCAATAATTGGATGGCTGCTCTTCCCGATACCACTCCGCTGAAATCAATCTCCCTCCCTGGAACCCATGATAGTGGCACACGTGTTTCAGGGCTGGCCGTGCAGACCCAAAGCTGGACGATTAAGGATCAATTAGAGGCAGGTCTTCGATTTCTTGACATCCGTACTCGGCGTACAAAGGATTCGCTCGCCATCCATCACTCGTCAATATTCCTGGGGATGATGTTCGGCGATGTTATGAACGCCGTGTCTGCCTTCCTCGCCTCCCATCCCAAGGAAGTCATCGTCATGCGTATCAGAGCGGATGAACACACCGCAGAGGACGGAAGCAAAGATTTCGCCACCATCTGGGCTAACTATATGAAGCAGTATGGCAACTTCATCGCCCAAAATACTAATTCCAATCCCACACTTGGAAGCTTGCGCGGCAAGGTCTTCGTGTTGCAAAACGGATGGAACGATTCGACCAGAGGGATTAGTTATGGGGGCGACACTTTCGACATTCAGGATTATTACCAGGTGTACTTTTTGGCTGGCGAGGGGATTCGCGGAACTGAGACGGCCAATCTGCCCGGCAAGAAGAAAAAAGTTAACGAATACCTTGATCGTGCGGCCACTTCCACCAAATGGGTGCTGAATTACCTGAGTGGTTCCACTGGCATGGCCCCGCCGGATGTCGCACGCGCCACCAACGGCGAGGCCTACGAACACATTGGGTCGAGCGCTGGCAAAAAGAACCTCGGCACAGTAATTATGGATTTTCCCGGCGAACAGCTTATCTATCGCATTATCAAGTCCAACTTTAAAGGCAAAGTTTCTTGTGGGCCACGGGTCTTCCGCTCCGTCAGTGAACACTCCTGGGTTGAGTTTCGACTCCCCCAAGGCAGTGAAGGACAGATCATTGAGATTGCTGGAGGCGCATACAATAAATACGTCTTCCCTAAGTGTAATCGGGTTTGGTGGAGCGATCTTGCTTTCTCGTGCGGCGGTACAGGCACCTGGGAAAAGACCCGAGGCAACTGGGATTCCGATGCGCTATGTACCAGCTCGCCTGGTACCAGCCCTTATGTGGCGACTGGAAATCGCTAGTGATATTCCTGAAATATCCGACTATTTGCAAGTCAATTATCTACTTGCGCACGGGCTGTCTTTCGTCGTCTTGCCCCCCTAATTCGCCTCAATCCACTGCGCTCCGACAATCTCATTTTTACCTGAGCCGGAGCCTGGTATTTTTACATTGGAAGGAACTCATATGAACCTCGACCGAAAAGAAATTTCGACCATTAATCTGCTGCCAGAAATTCAAGCTGTGAGATGGAAAGCGGCAATCATTATTACGCTAACACTGGCCTTCATCACCCTCTGTGGCAGTTCGACCTTCGCTCAAAACTGCCCAACTGGTTACACCAACACCGGATTGCTTTGCACTCGTCCGGCGGATACCAAGTCCAATCAAGGATCACGCGTGGCGGATTGTCCAGCGGGATATACGAACAATGGAGCCACTTGTGGGCGTGGAGCAGATTCCAAGGCAACGTCGTCGCGCGTGGCTGATTGTCCCAGTGGATGGAAGAACATGGGATTATACTGTGGAAAAGGGCTGAGCACACAAGGGATGGGAAGCATGACTTGTGGAGCAGGCGAATTCAAATCAGGTGCGCGTTGCTACACAGAATGTCCGGCTGGGTATACCAATACCGGCGTGTCATGTCTTCGCCCGGTAAGTACGCTGGGGATGGACAGCATGACCTGTAGCGCTGGCGAGTTTAAAAGTGGGGCACGTTGTTATACAGCATGTCCTTTTGGTTACACCAATAACGGCGTCACTTGTTATCGTGGCCCTGACACTGTGCCGCGCAATGCCAACATCAACTGGCAACCTCCAACTTCAGTCACCTCGAAGAAATTTTATAATGTTGCACATATGACCAATACCGTGGCTGCTGTGGATTGGGCTGTCGGTGAGGGCGCAAATGCAGTTGAAGTAGACCTTCGTTTCGATGCCACCGGAAAGCCTCTTGAGTTCAGACATGGTGGAGTTTGCGACTGTTCATGTAATGTGGCTGGAGGGTCAACTCACGTTTGTGCACCACTGAAGAATGCCTGTGAAGCAAAAACAGATGCAGCTATCCTGCTCAACAGAATTGCTCAAACAAATATGGCATTGGTCTACATCGACAGCAAAGTAGAGAAGACTACCAATAAAGATGCGGGCAATCAGGTCATTGATTTTCTGGTGACGCAGCTTTTTGCCAAAGGGTATAAGGGCGTAGTCCTGATTGGTACGCCTGATTCGTCACTCATTGATTATTTGCAGCTTGCCTCAAAAAAAGGCGCGACGACGCAATATAAAGATCGCTTCTATTACGAGGTTGGCATGGACAGGCAAATGGACATCACCCTGAAAGATACGTTTGCGAATTTACAAAAACTGCAAGCGTTAACCCCTGGCACAAAAATCGCCTATAGCACTGGCCTTACATCGTGTGTTCCAGGGTCATTTTTTTCGGAAATCACAGAAGGTGTGAAACAACAAGCAGCAGGTGTGACAAGACTCACTGGCACATGGACGGTTGATAAACAAAGCACCATGATGAACTATCTTGATCTAGGGGTACGATGGTTAATCACAAACAAACCCCGCGCTCTAAATGAAGTACTAAAAGTGCGAGGGATCCAGCTTGCAGTACCCGGTGAGCTCCCGTAACCAACCGAACAACTTTTGTCTCGGTATGGTCAGCTTTGCCTGAAAACATAGCCTGATCATACCGACAGTGCAGTCATTCAGACCCATTTCCTAACGGAGTATTAGCAATGAAACGAATTACACTTTATGTTATTTGCGCTGTCCTCGCGGCTGGTTTGTTCATTTTGGTTAGCGCAACTTCTGCCCGCACAAATCCACCCGCAGCAATTCAGGCCAATGACTTTTATATGGTCTTTGCCTCTGACACGCAGTATCCCTGGACAGACCAATATAAGACGGATGCGAACGGGAAGCGGATAACGAAGAAGAATTCCAAAGGCGAGGATGAAGGAATCCGAATCCCAGAAGCCAGAGCCGAATTGGAAACATATTCAGAGAAGCTCAACCGCGATCATATCAAGAGTATGCAATCCATCATCAGTCAGGTTGGCAACGCGAATTTCAAAGGCGTCGTCATCAATGGCGACCTAACGAATTTCGGACAGCCCGGGGAACTGGATAAATTTAAGCAAATGTACGATCAGTCAGGGCTGAAGATTTACCCCGGTCTGGGCAATCATGATTATGCCAATAATGTGGATGATTGTGCCGAAAACAGATGTGCAACAGGCATGGTGAAATACGCGCACTCCATGATTAAGAAATTACAGCCTGCGTCATATGATTTCAAAGAATCCGGTCAGTATTACAAGTTTCCCCAGTTGCGCAATGATTACACCGGAAGCCTATCGTATTCCTGGGATATTGGAGACGTTCATTTGGTTCAATTGCACAACTATCCGGCTTACACTCGTTCGTGGAATGCCTATGATGCCGCAGCCGCGCGCCGCGATTTTTTTGAAATCACTTCGGCGATGGATTGGTTGCGTGCTGACTTAACCAAAGCGCGCAATGAAGGCAAAAAAATTATTCTCAACATGCACGATTGCGGCGAGCATTTTATTGAAGAGCACCGGGCGGAATGGGATAAATTCTTTAAGATGGTGAATGATTTTCAGGTGTCTGCGATCTTCTCCGGGCATATTCACGAGCAATCAGCCAAAATCTCCAATGACCGTGGCTATACTTTCCCCGTGCCGGTTTTCCGTTCCGGCGCATCATCTTTTAGCACTTATCTGCTCGCGCATTTTAAAGGTAATGAAGTGACCGTGGAGTCTGTTTCCAGCAAAAATGGCGTCGCCACACGCAGCCCTATCGGAACCTATACGCTAAAAGCAAATCGCCCCAGTACGCCCGTCACAGTTGTTGAGGCCAATAAAGGCCAAGTCACCTTTTTCAATGAAGGCGGATACGTCGCCAAGTATACGCTCGTGTATTTCGTCAATGGTCAGCCAGTTGTGCAAAATACGGGCAATCTGGCGTTAGGAAATAGGAAGTCTTTTGCCCTTCCCAGCAACGCAACCAATATTGCTGTCAAAGGCGAAGCCGCCACCGGCTTGGTCTGGGCACCTTGGAAAACGATTTTTGATAAAGCTGTTCCTACTGTTTCGACGACCTGCTTTAAATCGTATGGCACAACTCTAAATCCTAAATGGGACAACACCTGTAAATAATCTGACGGGCAGGAAAGCACTATGAAAAATACAATTTACTTTTTGTGGATCGCCTTGCTGTTGAGCTGTACGGGGTTCAACTGGCAATAGCTCGAATCTCAGTGGCAACTGGATTAGGAAAGCCGCCGACAACACCCCTGACATTGCGATTGTTATTGCTCAGTCCGGCACAAGTATTACGCTCATGATATTAGGGAATGAAATGACAGGTTCGTTGCAAGGTGGCAAGGTCACACGACCTGGGTGAAAAAATAAGCATCAGCAACGAAGAGAAAAGGGTGTGTTGCAGAGTGGGACGAGGTAGTGTGTTCATACGCGCTGCTACGGCGCAGGTTCTTACTTGGGGGAGTTAAGAACGTGTGTTGAGTCTCACTCTGAAGCACATCCCTTCTTTTTCGACTCAATCCGCAAAAGCGAGTTCATTCAAATTTAAAATCACGCGGCACAAATTCGGCAATCCATAAGTCTTCGCAAAAGCCATAAATTTTTTGCGCTCACTTGCGGTCGCGGTACGTCCAAATGCTAACCAAATCGCGCGATCAATTTGCCTGGCTGGGTCGTTCGGGAATTCCTTTTCCAGGCGTTCAGCAAAATGCTGCGATTGCGTAATCATAAAACCGTTGTTGAGCAATGCCAGCGCTTGCAATGGCGAAAGACTTTCGTTGCGTTTGTCTACGCGGATGGACGGGTCAGCGCAATCCAGCGCCGTCATCCACGGCTGCGTTTGCGAGCGCACGATAAAGCGATAAATCGAACGCCGCCACGTTTTGCTATCGTTCGGATCAGCCAGGCCGTATTCGTAATGCGGCGAATGTTCGGGATGCTCCACCATAAAATCCTGCCAGCCTGTGCCGCCCATTGTCAGATCAAGTTTTCCTGTGACTGCGAGAACGGAATCGCGCACGGCTTCGGCTTCGAGCTTGCGGCGATTTTGCCGCCAGAGCAGTGAGTTGTCAGTGGTCGGTGGTTGGTGGTCGGTGGTCGGTTGACTCGTTTGGCGATAGGTCGCGCTCATTACGATTAGTTTGTGGAGCTTTTTTATGGAGCCGCCACTGTCTCGAAATTCTGCGGCGAGCCAGTCCAGCAATTCTGGGTGCGAAGGTTTTGCGCCGTTGCGCCCGAAATCATTGGGTGTCGTCACGATCCCTGCTCCGAAATGATATTGCCAGACACGGTTCACAATGCTGCGCCACGTCAGCGGATTTTGTTTATCAGTAATCCAATGCGCGAGCGCGGCGCGGCGTTCGCCTTCGGGTGCGTCTTTGGAAATTGCAAAACGCGCCGGTTGAAAATTCAACATTGAGAGCGCACCGGGACTGACTTCGTTTTTTGGCGTAGTCACTTGCCCGCGCGCCAGCACATAAATCGGACGCGGCTTGCCTCCACTTTCGCCCGTACCTGTGAACATGCCCGTGCCATAATGCACTGTGCCTGCGTAAATAATTTCAGGTTTGGGAAATTTGGATAATTCCGTGCTGAGTTGCGCGAGTTCGAGGTCGTATTTGTCACGTTCGGCGCGTGTTTCCAGCTTCATTACAGCGTCTACGATTTGTGTACGTTTTGTTTTTAGTTCAGTAATTTCGGGTGTGTTGTTTGGTTTTTTGGCAGCCTCAGAAATTTGCGCGTCAAGCTTTACAACTGCTTCGCCAGCTTCTTTGGCGGCGTCGCGTTCGATCACGCGTTTGCGTTCGGCGAGATCGCGTTGACGACCATCAAGCTGATTAAATTTTTGTGTCATCGCCGGATCGTTCGGAAAATATTTTTTGTCGGCTCGGTCGAGCGCAGAAAATACCGATTGCAACGAATAATAATCGTCCTGCGTGATGGGATCGAATTTGTGATTGTGGCATTGCGCGCAATGCACCGTGACGCTGGTGAACGTGCCGATGGTATTGGCTACCATATCGTCGCGGTCGAGGTGACGCGCGATTTTGCCGTCAATTTTTGTTTCCGGCAATTCCGCATGTCCGATGAAATCCCACGGCCCGGCGGCGATAAATCCCAACGCCTGAATGCCGTCGCGTGTGCCGGGATACAAAACATCTCCCGCGATTTGCTCTTCGATAAATTGGGCGTAGGGCTTGTCTTCATTGAAGGCGCGAATCACGTAATCACGATAAGGCCACGCATTCGGTCGCGGCTTGTCTTTGTCGTAGCCGTGCGTGTCGCCGTAATGAACTACGTCAAGCCAGTGCCGCGCCCAGCGTTCGCCATAACGCGGACTGCTGAGCAAATCATCTACTAATTTTTCATAGGATTTTGGATCACGGGAATTTACAAATTGCTGTACCTGTTCAGGCGAAGGAGGAAGTCCGATTAGGTCGAAATACAGTCGCCGAATTAACGTGTGCCGATCTGCTTCGGGAGACATTGATAAGTTGGATTGCGCGAGACGCGCAGAAATGAATTTATCAATGTCGTTTCGAGTTTCGGGTTTTGGGTTTCGGGGAGGAATTGGTTTCGAGTTTTGGGTTTCGGGTTTCGCGGGTTGCGTTGTGGGAAGGGTTGGTTTTTTTATTGGCTGCCAGGCCCAATGCTGCAACCGCTCATTCTCCCCCTCGCCCCGTCCCCCATTCGCCGTTTCTCCTTCCGACCAAACTGCCCCCGCCTCAATCCACGCTTTTATAATTGTGATTTGCGCCGCGCTCAATCGTTCACCGACATGCGGCATTTGTTCGCCGTCGGAAGCGGTGATGCGTTGATACAACAGGCTGTCAGCAGCTTTGCCCGCGACGATGATGGAGCCGCGCACCGCAAAAGATTGCTTATCCAGCCGCAGTCCGCCGCTTTGTTTTTTCTCGTTATGGCATTGCCAACAATGCGCAGCAAAAATCGGTTTGATGTCGCGTTCAAAGGAAACTTGAACTGCGCCGAAAACCGGAAAGAAATTTTTATCCGAAGCTAAGACGTAACCCAATAAAGCCACGAGCAGGAGGCTGGATGTTTTTGTCGCTATAATGATGAGACGTTGGTTCATATTTTCTATGAAGAGTTAGCTTGACCAGTCTTGCTAAGCAAGGAGGAACTATATTTTCTGATTTCCCCAGTGAGTCGTTCGAGCAAAAGAGACGGGTTATCACGTCGCCACGCTGCTACCAAATCAATCGTTGGTGATTCGATGGCAAGTTGCCGATAAACCACGCCACTGACCTGAATTCGTTGGAATGATTCTGGCAGTAGCGAGATGCCCAGACCTGCGCCCACCAGCAGTAAGCCTGTTTGCAACAGACTGGTGTGATAGATGCGCTCTGGCATGATCCCCACTGCTTGATAGGCAGCGCGTGTCTGCTCATAAAACCCTGGAGTCGCATGGCGCGCGGGCATGATAACCGTTTCCTGCGCCAATTCTTTTAAGTCAATAACTTGATATTGCGCAAATTTGTTGGAGCCTGGCAACGCGACAATCAATCGTTCACGAGAGACGAGAGCTGTTTCAAACACCTCATCTTCGAGGCTTGCATGAAAAAGGCCAAGGTCAAGCGTGTGGTTGTAAAGACAGTCTATTTGTTCGCCGGGAGCCAGTTCTTTTAGCTCAACTTCCGCCCTGGGCAATTGCTCGCGGAGGTAGGTCAGGAAAAATGGCAGCACACTGATCGCCGCAGAACTCACAAAACCAATCGTGATTTTCCCCGCCTCGCCGTGTTCGACGGCGCGTGCATCCGCGATGGCTTGTTGCGTTTCTTTGAGGATTGCCTGCGCTCTGGCATAAAATGCTTTCCCGGCTTCCGTCAGTTGCACTTTATGATGGTTTCGGGCAAAGAGCGTGACGCCCATCTCTTCTTCCAGTTGTTTGATTTGCTGACTCAGGGAGGGCTGTGCGACGTGAATGACTTCCGCTGCGCGCCTGAAATTCAGCTCTTCCGCAACCGCCACAAAATATCTGAGATGACGAAGTTCCATATTTTCTATCTTTTCCGGGTGAATCAGAGAACCAGCAAAAATAGTAAGACGTAGACTGTAGTTTCAGGGTTTGCGTAATTATTTACTGCGAAACCATCTCACATTTTTAATGGTTATTCCAGACAACAAGTGCTTTGACTTTTAAAGCATGAGACTCGCTGGTTATCACCACAAGACGAATTAACTATTGGACGTTGTGGCATTACAAAGATAGAGTGATGGTTTCATCAAGCAAGAAACGATTACCAGGCGAATTAACTTCTCAAAAGGAGCTTTTAATGAAAAGCAAAATTGTCATCGCAGGATTGTGTTTATTAGCGTTGCCCTTAGCCGCTTGGGCGACATTCGCCCTGATAGCGGAAAGGCAGCCGCAAAAGTTCAATGTCGCGCCCGCGCCTGCCGTGCGGGTCGAAGCGGCGAAAGAAAGCGACGCCACCGGCAAAACGGTGGCGGCTGCCAAAGCATTGCTGGCGACACTCGATGACGCCGGACGCGCAAAAATGAGCTTCGCTTTCAATAGCGATCAGAAATCCAAATGGTCAAATTTTCCGGTGGGTATCTATAAACGCAACGGATTGCGCTGGGGTGATCTGAGCGCCGCGCAACGCGAAGCTACGCTGAAGCTGCTGGCAACTGCGTTAAGCAAGCAAGGGCTGCAAAAAGTGAAAGAGATTATGGAAGGCGATGAGGTACTGAAGACTTCTGAAAGTGGACGCCGCGGTGGGCCGGGAGGAGTGCCTCCGGGGGGCGGCCCTCCACCAGGTGGTGGACTTCCAGGCGGTCGTGGTGGTGGGATGGGGAGTCCAAACTTTGGCCGCGACGAATACTATCTGGCCTTCCTTGGCACGCCTTCGCTGACGGAACCCTGGATGATTCAATTCGGCGGTCATCATCTGGCGATCAACCTGACGATTGTCGGCAAGAGCAATGTCATGACGCCGAGCCTGCCTGCTGCGCAGCCCGCGATTTATAAGCTCAATGGGGAAACTGTGCGTCCGCTGGGCCGCGAAAATGACAAAGGCTTCGTGCTCATCAATGCGCTGGATGCCGCGCAGCAAAAGCAGGCGATTCTGCCCTATCAAGTCAGCGACCTCGTGCTCGGCGCGGGCGAAGACGGCAAGACGATTCAACCCGAAGGCATCAAAGTTTCGGCGTTGAATGCCGCACAAAAAGAGAAGCTGTTCGATGTGATTTATGAATGGGTTGGCATTCTCAACGACGAAGCGGCGGTGGCGAAGATGGCTGAAATAAAATCTAATCTCGCGGAAACGTGGTTTGCGTGGAGCGGGCCAACAACCAACGGCAGTGGGGCTTACTACCGCATTCAGGGGCCGACGCTGTTGATTGAATACTCGCCACAGCGGGCACGGGGCAGCGGCGGACTTGACACTACGCACATTCACACCATTTATCGTGACCCGACGAACGATTACGGCGCACGGCTGGTCAAGCGATGAAACGGCTGTTGAGGTGTTTGTGCGCGCCGTTCACCTCCCGGTGGCGGCGCACGTGTTTGAGCAGTGATTGTATAGCCGATCAATAATGTGAAATGACTGTGAGGCAGGGTGCCTCCTGCCTCACAAGGAGAACGGTTCATGAACTTTATCAGAAATCTTCGACTGGCAAGCGGCGCTGGCCTAATGCTGCTGCTGCTTGCGATGTGGCTGGCGTGCGCGTGATTGATCCGCGTGAAGCAGGGCGTAGGCATTTCCTCGTGCTCGGCGAAGAAGCGGCTTTCGCCGACACTCGCAACGTGCCGCACGGCGAAGCACGCAGCGTCTGGTATCAATCGCCTACTTTGAAGAACGCAACGCGAAGTTTTTCGCCAATCCTGAACAAACCAACAAAGCGCTGAAGCTGTTCTGGATTGCGGCGGCCCCCCCGGCCCCAACACGCTCGACGGTCTGGCTGCGGTCGAAGCCTGGGTTGAGAAAAAACAACCGCCCCAGCAGATTGTGGCTTCGCATGCGACCAATGGGCAGATAGACCGCCCGCGCCCGTTGTGTCCTTATCCGTAGGTCGCCCAATACAAAGGCAGCGGCAGCATAGATAACGCGGCGAATTTTGTGTGCCAAATACAGGCGAAAAAATAGAGCTTTCCATGAAACGAAAGATTGTCATCACAGCACTGTGTTTATTGTGCGTGTGCGTCACTCATCTTCCGGCAGCGGCGCATGTGCTCGATCAGTATTTGCAGGTTACGCAAATCGCGCTTGCGCCTGACGGCGTGCGCATCGAATTGCGTTTGATTCCCGGAGTTCAGGTAGCCGAACTCATCTGCACGCTGATTGATACGGATGGCGATGGGCAAATTACAAAGGTGGAGGAGCAGGCTTACACGCAGCGTGTGTCACAAGACATTGAGCTTGCCATTAATGGCGTCAACGCACCGCTCACGCTGAGCAATATGCAATTTCCCAC
>JAYVRW010000211.1:0-18558 GCA_043775925.1 Blastocatellia bacterium | reverse complement strand
CGCTGTACTCGTCGTGCCCGCCTCGTACAAAAGTGATTGGGATGGAAACGCATAAAATAAGCAGTTTTCGACCAGAAGGCGTCGGCACGATGAAGCTTGCACGCCAATATTTCCGCCCCGCGATTTAAAACTCAACCCACGCAAGATGACATCACCAAAAGTCGTTGAAGCAGGATCAATATTGATCAGAACCGCCGGGCCACTCAGCGTCAGAATCGTCGCACTCACCCCGGAGGCAGTCTCAACCGTCACCGAAGTTTTAATCGTGAACGGGTCGTAAACTCCCGATTGAATAATCGTCACGATGGAACTGCTAAAGGTCTGATCTATCGCATATTGCACTGTGCGACAGGGGCTGTTGACTGCTGAACAATCTCCGATGTCAGTGCGCCAGATTCTGACCTTTTTCTTTGACAGCGAACAATCTCGCTAACGCTACCAACTTACTTCAAGCTCGTAATTATTGGCTCCGCTGTCTTTATCTTCAATCTGAATAATCGCCGTATAACCATTTGAACGATCCGGTTGCTGCACAACATTGACCTTGCCGCGTCCTTTGATTTTCCTGACAGAAACTGAAGTTGTCGTCGCTGGCAGCCTTTGATCAAAGCGATAATTCATGTCAGAAATTTCCATTCCGGCTTGATGCTGAACGGTGACCTGATCGCCGCGAATGCTAATCAAATCAGTACCATCAACGCGCCCTGACCACACCATGCCACGCCGCGCTTCGACGTAAGAGTTATTATGATTCCCGTTGTTCGATTGATTATCATCACGCCGATCACGACCTCCGCGCTTCGCCCACGTCAGCGCAAACGAGTACAACCCAGAGCCGTTCTGCTTGTCTCGAATCCGCACCGCAGCGGTGTAATCGTTCCGGTTATCGGGCTGTTCAATCAACGTAATTTCGCCGCGTCCGCTGGTCTCGACTAAACTCAAAGTCATCGAACGCGAAGGAATCGGACGGCTTGAACGATACTTCGCATTGGAAATTCCATTGCCGGAAATATCATCTACGCGCACGTCTTCACCGCGAATGTAGAGAATGGATTCACCGTCTACACGACCCTGCCAGTCAAAATAATCATCTTCCTGATTGCGCCGATACGAGTTGTTATTCCCAGAATTATTGCCAGAATTTCCGCTGAAAGATTTTTCCCAAGACACATCAATTGAATAATTCGATTGACCACTGCTCGAATCATTGATCTCAATGATCGCCGTATAATCATTGCGTTCGTGGGGTTGTTCGATGACGCGAACATTGCCGCGCCCTTCTTCGATCCTGACTTCTACCCGTGTATTTTTGAACGGCAGCGGATCAGTAAAATCATAGCGTTGCCGCTGCACGGGTACGCCTGAAATCACATCGTAAGTTACGCGCCGCCGATTAATTTTGAGTAGGACTTTACCGTCTACCGTGCCTTCCCAGCGCAGATGGCTGTAATCGCCCTGATCAGATTGCGCGAAAATTGAGGTGGTAAGAAGCAGTAAAAATAGGAGAGAAACTTTCATCATGGTTTGCATATTTTGTCCTTCGTAGTGATGAAAGGGGAGAAAATACTCATCACTTTTGATGTACAAGATTGTTGTAAAGGTTGTCGAGGGGCTGGGGAAATTTATTATCAGCGTTTCAATTAATAGTTTTTTAGAGTTGTGAATTCATCATTTTTTTCTATTAGCCCAGTCCGTTTACGGCTGGGGAAAGAAGCAAAATAATTTTCTTAGCCCGGTTTAGCGGGCCTGAGAAGAGCTTTAGCTGAAGCACATTAGAAGCCCGCTGAACCGGGCTAAATTTTATCATCACAACGTTGCCCCAGCCGTAAACGGGCTGGGCTAATGGAAAATTCCAGCTGAACGCATCCCGTCTAAATCATCTCGACTTCGCCCTGCCGGAACAAATATGCCAACCACTGCTTCGTCAATTTTTCCTGCGCAGAGTTCGCTTTTAAGCGGTCATCAAGATGTCCGAAATCTACGGCGTCGAGCAATTGATCCTGATTGAAGCAGGAAAATACAAAACTCTCTTTGCCGGTTTCGGGATCAATATGCTTCTGTAAACATTGGGCGCAGACTTCTTTCATCATGCACTGCATCGGCGAATTTATGGAGCCGATAGCAACGTGTTCAGGTTTGAAAACTCCGGCTAAGGCTCCTGATTTTCTGGCAACTTTTACGGCTCCCATCATCTTGTCGGAGCCAATGACGACAATACGATCAATGTCGCAGAGCTTGAATTGTCGTTCGCCTAATTCGCCTTCGTTGTACGCTTTAATCGCCTGCACGATATTTCCATTGAAGGTCATATCCTGTGGACGCTTCGGCTCAATCGTTCCAATATCGGCGCTCCAAATGACCTGATCGGTTCCGGCTTCGATTTCTTCGCGCTTGAAAACATCTACGGCATTTTTGTAGCCGGCAAAATAGATCACTCGATTGTTCGCATTCTTCAAAGCTCTGGCGATGGAAAATAAAACGGCGTTACCGAGTCCGCCACCCGCCAACAAAATATTTTCACCATTCGGAATTTCGGTCGGAGTTCCGGTTGGCCCCATGACGACGACTTCTTCACCGGGCTTGAGCATCGCGCACAAATCCGAAGAACCGCCCATTTCCAAGACGATCATCGAAAGCAAACCTGCTTCCGGTTCGTGCCACGCTCCCGTTAAGGCTAAGCCTTCCATCATCAATCGTGTACCGTGGACGACAGGCGCATTCACTTCAAAATTTTGCAGACGATAAAATTGTCCGGGCTGGAATTTATGCGCCGCGAGCGGAGCGCGGACGACGACATCAACAATCGTCGGCGTCAAGCGTTCGACCCGCACAACTTTCGCAATTAATTGATCGTCAAGATGCGCGGCAAATTTTTCAAAAGTCGCCTCACGAAGCGGCTGCGCTGAAGCTTCCAATTGCGCGACTTCATCCGCAAAACAACGCACAACCTCATTGTATCCATGCTTTGCCGAAGCCATCGCTTTGACGACATTGCCCGCGTAAATCGGGTGATTATCACCGTAGTAAGTGACAAAGTGCCCGTTGCTTTGATACGAAGTAAAGAAACCAATTTCGCCTTTATTCACAGCGATCAATTGATGATTTTCAAGCTTATAGCCTTTGAAATACTTCTTACGATCATCCAATTCAAACGTTCCCGGATATTCTTTTTCGTAGATAACATTTGGGCTGGTTCCGGCGGCGACACAAACCGTTTTCGCAGGCATCGTGACGAATTCTCCGGTCGCGTACCACTTGCCGTTTTCGTCTTTCGCCTGACGCTCAAATTTGATCGCGGAGACGGCTCCGAATTCATCAGGAATTGCTTCGACCGGAGACATATTTTCAACGTAGCTGATTCCCTCTTCGAGCGCCTTCGTGACTTCTTCGTGATTCAAACGATACGCCGGAGAATCCTGCAACGACTTACGATAAACCAGTGCAACTCCGCCCCAGGCTTTGACTAACGGCACAAAATTCGGCTTCTCGTTGGCAGCCGCAGCGCGTTCACGTTCAGCCCGAATCGCACGTCCGTGATTAATAAAAGTCTGCATTGTCGCGCGGTCTTCATCCGTGCGATACACCGACCAGAATTGCTCTTCGCCCGCATCCGCCACCAATGTTTCGTAGCGGTGCAGCATCTTTTCGACCTGCACCGGATAGTACGCAAACATCTCCGTCGTCGTATCAATTCCCGTCAAGCCGCCACCGATCACTAAGGCGGGAAGTTGCACCTGCAAATTCGCAATCGTAGATTCTTTGAAAGCTCCGGTGAGTTGCAACGCCATCAGAAAATCGCTGGCTTGACGAATGCCACGAATCATATCGTTCTTCATTCCCGCCATCGTCGGACGCCCCGCGCCTGTCGCAATCGCAATGTGATGAAAACCCAATTCCCACGCATCTTCAATCGTCAACGTGCCGCCAAAACGAACTCCGCCGTAGACTTTAAAATGATCGCGACGAGCGAGTAACAAATGCAGTAGCGTTAAGAAATTCTTGTCCCAACGAACGGTGATTCCGTATTCGCTGACTCCGCCGAAGCCTTCGAGATTTCTTTCGTCAAGCGCGTTATAAATTTCGCTCCAATCCTTAATCGGCTTCGGAATATTTCCGCCTTCACCTGTCAAATCTTTTGGCAGCGGTTCAATTTTTAGACCGTCAACGCCTGCGACACCAAAGCCTTCATTGAGCAAATAATGCGCCAGCGTATACCCGGCAGGCCCCAGCCCAACGACCATCACATTTTTGCCGTTATAAGGCAGTGAATAGGGACGCCGCACATTCAGCGGATTCCAGCGCGTGAGCAATCCATAAATTTCTACGCCGTATGGCAGCTTCAACACATCCGTCAAAGTTCCCGTTTCAATTTCAGGAATATTAACGGGTTCCTGTTTCTGGAACACGCACGCCTTCATACAATCGTTGCAAATACGGTGCCCCGTGCCTGCGCACATTGGATTATCAATAACGGCTAAGGCTAAAGCTCCCAGCACATCGCCTTTACCACGAAGCAAATTCATCTCAGAAATTTTTTCATCCAACGGGCATCCCGCGAGTGGAATATCCAACGGGTTTTTCCGCCACGATCCGTCTTTTTCGACGAAGCCGGAGGAGCAGGAATCCTTGTCGCGTTCGTGGCAGTACAAACAATAATGCGCTTCGTCAAGAATCTGGCGATTGCCCATGCGTTCGTCCGTGAGTTTGAATCCATCACGCCGCCGCAGCAATTTATCCGGCCCGACCATCAGTTCGGGCAGCGCAGAATTGTGGCGTTCGATTTGTACCAAGCTGGAAAATTCCAGTGAATGCGGAGAGCGGTAGCTCAGCCATTCCTTCGTCAACTCCGGCACTACATGTGGCAAGGCAGCCGCCCATTTTTCCAAAATACCAAGCGCTTCCGCGTTGTCTTTGTTCGCGTGCCAAACCTTCGCTGACGCCAGTTCCAGATCTGTCGTCGTGATGTCATGCTTCGCCATCATTGCATCAACTTTAATTTGCAATGAATCGAACGCTACTACTGCTGTTTCAACCACCGCCGCGTCTAATTTCTTCGCACGACGTTGGATGAAAAGTTTTTTGTAATCGGAGATGACAGCTTCGTCAGACGCCTTGATAAAATGAACATCGGCAGCCGCTTGGACATCAAAAAGCTGCGCGACAAAGCGGCTTAAATGCGGCACGACTTTGACCAGTAAATTCGATTCGTCTTTTTGCGAATAGCCTTCACCTTTCGTGATGCGATACGCCTTAAACTGCACGCCGATTTCCGGCTCAGCTAGTTCGACTGCGGCATAAAACGCTTCGGTGAGATCACGTAAACGCTGCGGATTGTAAAGGTCGGCGTAAGAAAATCCAGCGATTCCCAAGGTCAGATCGTGCGTTGTAGGGTCAGAAAAATTCAAGATTGCCATTGCTCCGTATAATTAAAATTTCAAACGATTAAGAAACTTGGAATTATACAACTAATCTAAGACAAACTAAAAGTTGGCTGCGGTAGTTTGCAGAAGCCTCCACAAAGTAAAGGCGCAGTACGCACCGTACTTGTACGTTAAAAAATGAGTTCAATGAGAGTAAATTGAATTCGCATTGAATCACTACCTTCCAATTTATTTTCTTCCCTCATTCCAGTTTTTATGAACTCTTACCGCTTATCTTAGTGAGCGAAATGATCCGCCAAGGATCTACCAAAAAGCCTTTTCGCTCAAATAAACTGCGACCATTGTGTGACGCAGGTCGCAGCCGAATTGGTGATCGCTTACTGGGGAGTAGAGCGATCACCAAAACCCATAGGAGATACCCATGATTACGAATACACTACGAACAATTATTTTAACACTCAGCCTGAGCTTGATCACAATCCTGACATTCAATAATTCCGCCTCAGCGCAATATAGATCCGTCAGTTGGGCATCAGTCGCTTCCGCTGGAACCGTTGATGAAGCCGATAAAGACAAGGTCGCCTTTGACTTTGGGCAAGCGTATTTAAAAGGGAGCTTGCCCGATGTGCTTGACCCGGGTTTGATTCTTTCAAAATCCGAGACAGCCAAAACAGAAGGACTTATTAATTTATTTGCTGACAATACTGTCGCGGTCATTCGATACAATCTCTTGCCAACTGATGGACACGGCTTTTCTTTCTATGGACACACGCTGGGCGTCCGCGCCCGCGTGACCATGAATGGATCGAAGGTATTAGTGAACTTGTATGAAATTGACAACGCGACAGGAGCGAGAACACTACGCATAGCCAACCTTATCACGACAGCCAATCCTAACTACCAGATGCATTACAATGCTTTATATACGGCGGATTGGCTCTTCGACTTCGCACGCAAAACATATCTCGTCGAAGCGATTTTGACGCGAACGGATTTGCGCGCGAAAGTGGGAATCGAATTGATCCACTACGACAACACCGCCGGTCTGCATTAATACTTTGAATCGTTCAAGCGAACCGCAGTATTTTTTTGCATCACATCAGCCATTCAGCGTATCCTGCTTATCATCTTTTGGAGGAACGTTGAATGGCTTCTGTAATTTTACGATCAGTTGGCAGGACATTTTTGTTGGCTTTTTTTGTTTGTGTTTTTGCGAGTTTTTCAGGCGAAGCACAAACCCAACCGCCTAACACTTATAAGCAAAAAATACGGACGTTTCACACCGCTGAAGAGTTCGAGAAGTTGACGCAAGGCAAAGTCAAAATAAACCGAGAAAAAGCACCGAATCAAAATTTCTTCTCAGTAAAACCAGTCATTGTTGATGTTCTTCCTGTAAGGACAAGACATGGGCTTCGGGCTGAGTATTGTTTTGGCACTGAGGAAGGTCTGTATAAAAAAAGGCTTAATTCCAAGTATGAATTCTTTGCCGGAAAACGCTGGCTTCCAGACGATAATGTAATTGGTATCGGCTCAGACTCTCGCGCTATCTGGGTCGAAACTTCCAAAGGCTATTCGCGCATTGAATACAAGACTATGACGCTCGAAGAAAAATCTAAAGCGTTCGTCGAGTGTGTCCAAAAACGCCATAATCGTTGGGGTTTGACGGCGGATTCTCATCTCACAACTCCCGGCGATTTGACTACGAATCAAATGATCTCCACCGATAACGATGGGCTGTGGACGGCGATGTATGTTGCGGCGGAATGTTTTCGCTACAAAGTCACAGGTGAAAAAGACGCCCGCGAAAATGCTCGCGTCGGAATGAATGCGCTGATGCGCCTCGAAGAAATTTCCGGCATCTCCGGCTTCCCGGCTCGTTCGTTCATTAAGGTCGGCGTAGACGAACAGCCCAAAGACGGCGAATGGCATGACACGCCAGATAAAATCTGGCGCTGGAAAGGTGATACCAGTTCCGATGAAATTGTCGGGCATTATTTTGTCTACCCGATCTATCTTGACCTCGTAGCCGACGCCACCGAAAAGCCCAAATTAATTGGCGTCATTGATCGCATCACGAATCACATTCTGGATCATAAGTATCAATTGGTTGACCTTGATGGCAAGCGTACGATGTGGGGATTTTGGGGGCCGGATCAAATCTGGGACGATCCCGATGAACTGGGAATCCGTGCGCTGCACATCCTCGCGCACCTTCGCGTAGCGATGCACATGACTACGAATTCGGACTACCGCGCCAAGTACGAAAAGGCGTATTTCGACCTCATCAAAAATCATAAATATCACCTACTGACGCGCAACCAGAAAATTATGGTTCCGGGTCATATCAACCATTCGGATGATGAATTGGCATTTCTTTCGTACTACCCGCTGCTGCAATACGAAACTGATCCAGGGCTGCGCAAGGTCTATCAAGACAGCCTGGAACGAAGTTGGTTAATTGAAAAGCCCGAACGCAATCCGCTCTGGAATTTCATCTATGCAGTCGGCTGCGAAGCAAAAGATTTTGATAGTTTTAATTCAGTGAAAACGTTGCAGGAAATCCCAATGGATATGATTCACTGGACAGTCAAAAATTCTAATCGCTGGGATGTCCCGATGGATCCGATGAGCGACCGCTTCAAGAAACCACAGGCATTGATTGTGCTGCCTTACGATGAATTACCAATGTCGAAATGGAATGGAAATCCGTACAATGTTGATGGCGGGAATGGTGGAAGAAGTGAAGACGATGGGGCTTATTTTTTATTGCCGTATTGGATGGGAAGATTTCATAAGTTAATTAGCGAATAATCCCATATTTTTTCATTTCGCTATTTTACAACTGGGAAATGGAAATTTCAGTTCTAAGCCATAAATATTGTTATCCGCATTGAGGGGAATGACTTGAGTGGTTGCTTCAAAATTTCGCTCGCCAGAATCAAGAATCAATTTTTCAAGAATTGGGCATTCATCATATTTACCACTGTAAGTATACATTCTCCCCATCAAACGCCCTTTCAAGCCTTTGAGGATTTTAAGTGAGAATTTCCCCATTTCATCTGTATTCGCACGAAACTTTTCTTCAATTTCAGTTGTTTTATTTTCAACTTCTAAGACGACTTCTTCATTAATAACTGGCTTGCCATCAGAGTAAATAAATCTACCATTGATAGTCGTAATTGATTCAACTTTCGGCACATTTAAAATCACATTTTCTACAAACTGTCCGATCTGAATGCTAATTGGCGTTGCTTTTTTTCGTTCAGTTGTGCCGGGAAAAAATAAAGCCTTAAAAGGCTCTGTACTGCTGAGAATGCCATCAGGATTGGCAACCAAAAAATAGTTACTAGGCAAAAGCTCCTCAATCGAAAAACTGCCATCTTTATCTGTGCAACCAATTTCCCCGTCTTTCATGCTTTCGCTGTTAATTGAAAAAGCATGAACACATACATCCACCATCGGTTTACCCTCTGGATCAAAAACCTTCCCACGAATGGCATTATCAATCTCAAAATAAATATTCATTCTGGCATGCTTTTTGGCCTTCAAAATTATTGGTATGCCTCTTCGCTTGTCATAGTCCGCTTCTTCTTTTCCGACATAATCTTCACTGTCGGTTTTGCTCAATGAGTATTTATCAATTTTCCACCCTTCAGGAATATATGGCTTGATCCAGTATTTTCCAGGAGGCAAATCGTAAATCTCGTAGACACCATTTTCATCAGACGTAACCTGATAAGATTTCTTGGCGCTGATGATTGTAATTTTTATGCCAGCAACACTTGCCTCACCATCTTTTTCAAATTCAACCACACCTGAAATGCGCGTCATACCACGCATTTTTGATAGATTATCTAAGAACAATAAATCTTCACTTGCGTGTTCTAAATACTGTGACCTGCCACATTGTCCAACGACCATCGCCTCAGTAATTTTGTTAGAGTGTAAATAAAATAGAAATCGCTGACCGATATTGGTTTCATTAAAATTCCAGCCACAAGCCCACGCTTTCGCATACAAAATTATTTCATCGCCAACTTGCACTTCACCTTTATATGCTTTCTCAACAGTGAATTTCATGATTGGTATTTCACGTGGATCAGGTTTATCTACCATCGCGCCGAGTGATTTTCCTTGAGCAACTATTACTTTATCAGCATTTTGAAAAGCTTCTAATACGCTGCTTTTAGGACCGCACGAACAAGCCTGAGCTATTTGATTATTAGTGAATAGAAGGAAGAAAAAAAATATAAAGGCAGTCAAGGATCGCTGAAACATAGACCAAACCCTTTCATCCAATACCTATTAGTTAAGAGGTAATCTCATCCTCTGCAAAAAAGCCTTGAGCCGTTCTGATTTCGCCATTCGCTCATCAATTTCCTTCCCAGCTTGCCGCAATAATTCTTGCTCGGATGGCGTCAGCATCGTCGGCGCGAGTGAGGTACCGAGCCTCTGATTCAGTGAGGCATTCAAAGCTATAGCCGAAGGAAGTAAGCCACCAGTTTTCGAGTTCTTGTCCATGTTTTTCACATAATAATTGTAACGTTTCAGAAGTTAATTGCAACTTTGCTGAATACGCTTTGCCTGTCAATACGGTTGCACCAATTACTTTTGCACCGCAACTTTCAAGATAACCTTTTAGATTCGCAAGTGTACCACCTTGTCCCACAAAATCATCAACAAGAAAATATTCGCCTGACGGAACAATTCCAGAATAAGAGCCGGAAACGCCAGACGATGATAACCATCAGAACCTGTATGGCTGACGCGATTAATCTGGATAACCGAGGTTGCCAACGGTAGTTTAAGTGCTGTGGAAAGGATTTGTGCAAAAACCCAGGGGATTACGTTTATTCCCTTATTTTCCTGTGCGTGTACGGCGATAAGCGAAGGCTGGCGATCTCCGACAATGCTACAAATGCTATCTAACGAACCAAGAGTAGACGTGCCGAGGATAAGCTCTTCAGCGGCATCTGTATCTCCATTTTTAGCTGCGACATACATCGAATGTTTTTTCACGGTAGACTCATCAGCATGAATTACGACATCTGGAAAAATTCCCCACTCGCTTCGTCGTAAATGATTCTTGATGTCCTGATAAAATTCGGGCGCAAAATCTTCTGTCATCAGTACCTCGTGCTTCTTTCTTCTGAATGGCTCAGTTTATCAACAAAGTCGTGATGAAGTAAAAGATTCGCCTTTTGCAAAGGCGGTCGCAACCATGGCTGGATTGCGCTACAAGTCTGAAAATGAAATATTCAAAATCGTATAACTTTTCCAATCCTTAAAATCAAAATGCCACCATTCATAATCATTGACTCTGAAGCCTTCCGCTTCCATCGCGGCGCGTAAAATATCGCGCATTTTTCGTTGCTCCGCCGTACCGCCGTTGTACGTTGGATATGAACGCTCGGTCATTTCGTCGTAGGCTCCGGGCATCTCAATTTCTTTGCCTGTTTTTAAATCAAACAATGAGAGATCAACGGCGCAGCCGCGATTATGTTTGGAGCCTTTCGCGGGATTCGCTACGAAATCGTGTAGCTTCGGCGGCGTCACTTCCCAGAATAATTTCGTGATTGCCCACGGACGATAGCCGTCAAAAATCAATAAGCCATAGCCTTGTTTGTTTAATTTCTCGTGTGCCCGTTTCAGCGCTTCGGCAGCGGGTCTTTGCAGGAAGGCGCGCGCTGCTGGATACACTGGACGCCCGACAAAATTATTGGCCGTAGCGTAGCGAATGTCGAGCTTTACTGCCGGATCAAATTTTATCAACTCGACCAAATCAGCCTGACGAAAATTACCTTCTTCTTTGGGCGGTGAGGCTTCAGAAACCGGAGTCGGCGTTGGCGTAGAAACTACGGCTGGCGCACTAACCGTTGACTGAATTGGTTTTGATTTACAACTGGATTGAAACTGCGAAATGATAAAAAAAAGTCCGAACACTCCGAGCAATAAAAAATGGCTGATTGAACAATATTTTTTTGGCATCATAATGCAGAAGCCCACACGCAGTAAGGGCGTCTTTTCTCAACAAAAATGTATTATTGAGCGATTTCAAAATGTACTAGCGCCCTTACTGTGTGCGGGCTTCTGCATGTTATTCAGTCCTGCGCAGAACTTTTTGTGACTTCAAACAAATCGCTACTTTATCTCCGACGTTGAGCCGGGTTTTGCGTGAATCCCATTTATTGCGGATGGCTTTGATGAAAAATTCCTTCGGTTTGTAATCCATAAAATTGGCGATGACATCCGTAGTTTTCGCTCGATTCCGATTTTTGACATTGGCGAGTTTGATGACCAGCGCTTCGGTAGCGCCCGTAAAGCGGATTTCTGTCACTTCGCCATCGCCTAAATAATATGGCGAATTCGGAACGCCAACCGTCAGGCTGAGCGCAACATCTTCAGGGCGAAAAATGATTTTCAGCTTTTCATCGTCGTCAATCAAAGCATCCAACAATTCAACCGGAGGCACGATAAAATAGCCGCTTTCCAATTGAATCAAACCATCCTGCCATTCACCATTCAGAACGTTAGCTGCGCCGAGAAAAGTCGCGACGAATTCTGTTTTCGGATCGTTATAAATTTCTTCCGGTGTCCCGATTTGTTCCAATCGCCCTTTGTTCAGAATCGCAATATGGTCGCCCATTTCCATCGCTTCTTCCTGATCGTGCGTGATGAAAATGGCCGGGACGCGGAGCTTCTGCAAAAGCTGACGGATTTCACGACGCAAGCCTAATCGGGTATGCGGATCAAGTGCGCTGAACGATTCGTCAAACAATAAAACTTCGGGTTCATAAGCGAGGGCACGGGCAATGGCGACGCGCTGCTGTTGCCCGCCGGACAGATGACGAGGCTTCTTGTCACGCTGCTCATTCAACCCGATCAGGTCTAATAATTTATTGATAGTTTCCATTCGCTTGCGTTTGCGGACACCACGAATTTTTAATCCGAAGCCGATATTTTCGGCGACGGTCATTTCTGGAAATAAAGCGTAGTTTTGAAAAATGACGCCGACATTTCGTTCACGTGCACGGACATTGGCGATGTCACGATTATGCAAAATCACTTCGCCATTGTCGGGCGTTTCAAGTCCGGCGATAATTCTGAGCGTCGTACTTTTACCACTGCCGGAAGGTCCCAATAAAACCAGACTTTCACCTTCAGCCACCTCAAAGCTGACATCTTTGAGCACGACTTCATCACCAAAGCTTTTGGTCAGATTTTTGACGCTGAGCGCCGTCTGTGTTTCCGCAGTGCGCTGGGCGAAGGCTTGAGTTTCGGGGAATAATGTCATCACCATTTCTCTTACCACAGTTGACCTCCTGAGAGTAAGTTTCGGGTTTCGGGTTTTGCGTTTCGGGGAAACCAAATAATTCATTTTCCTCGAAACTTTAGACCCTAATTTTCTTTTGAGTTTCGAGGTAACAAATTACTTACGCTACCTAAGACTCGAAACCCGAAACTCGAAACTACCTTTCAAGTCTTTTCCGAAAAATCAGAATCAGCGAAAAGATGGCGAACGAAATAACTGCTAAAATTACCGCAATTGCATTCGCCGCTTCCGTTTCTCCGGCATTGAATTTCGTGAAGATATACAGCGGGGCCGTCTGTGTTTTCATCATCATGTTACCACTGACTAAAATCGTCGAACCGAATTCTCCTACTGACCTGGCAAAGGTGAGCAATGCTCCGGTCACGATTGCACTGCGCAATGTCGGTAACACCACATAGCGAAATGTCTGCCAACGTGAGGCGCCCATCGTTTCGGCGGCAGCTTCCAGATTCGTATCAAAATTTTCCAGCACTGGCTTGATGGTTCCAAAAGCCAGCGGGAACGTCACAAAAATATTCGCCAGAATAATCGCGGCAGTCGTGAACATGATTTGCCATTCGGTGCTTTCCAGATACTTACCAAGCAATCCATAGGGTCCCCACAAAAGCATCAAGGCAAATCCAGCGACGGCAGTTGGAATCGCAGTTGGCAAGCTGATAATAATCATCAGCGCCGAATCTCCGCGAAACTCATATTTCGTCATTACCCACGCAGCGATCAATCCAAAAATGACGTTGCAAATCGTCGCCAGCGTACTCGTCCACAAACTCAACTTGAGAGCAAACAACGCGGCGGGATTGACTAAGGCTTCCCAGAAATGAATCGGGCCTTTACTGAAGCCAAAAATAAAAATTGAAAGAATCGGAAGGATCACCAGCGGCAACATCGCCATGAAGACGAATCCGATGCCAACCGGACGTGCGAAATCGAAAGGCTTTGCCACTTTCGTTTTGGAATTGTTATATGTTATCGCGCCCATATTCATTACGCCCTTCTTAACAGGCGGGCTTCTGCCTCAATGCTTGGACTGGATTTTATACATCCAGACTCCTTCGATAATTTCCGGGTAAGCCCTCGCCCATCCGCCTAAATCACTGATCGAAAATGGCAATAATATTTTGCCAAATTTCGTTTCTGCATCATTCACTTCTTCATCCGTGATCGAATGAAAATTATATTTCACAAAGGCTTTCTGAGCCGTGTCGCTCCACAAAAATTTAATGAACGCATCAACCACTTCACGTTTTTCTTTGGGCATCCGACGATCAATCATGACCACGGTATGCTCGCTGAAAATCGTCGAAGCCGGAACAATAATTTCAATCGGCGTCTTACGTTCGTGCATCTGTAACGCTTCAAGCTCGTAGGTCACAATCGCATCACCAAAGCCGGATTCAAATTGCGTTCGTGCCTGTCGGGCTGATTCCGGCGTCGCAATCACATTTTTCCAAACATCGTTGAGCAGCACTTCTGCTCTTTTCGTATCCCGCGTTCCGGTTTCCTGCTCTGACTTCATCAACTCCGATCCATACATCGCCAGCAAAGACCACATCGCGCCACCGGAGGAATTCGGATCAGGATGAATCAGCTTGACTCCGGGATTCGCCAAATCAGCAAAATCCTTAATCTTTTTCGGATTCCCTGCTCTCACCACGATGACAAACGGTGAGCGATTAATCACCCCCTCGTAGGGGAATTGGTGCCAATCCGTTTTCGTGGCACCAAAGTTTTTTAAGCGGACGGCATTGCGTTCAATCGCTACAATAGCAATGTCCGAAGGAACGCCCGAAACGATCTGATTAGTAATCATTTCAGACCCGGCAAACGATGAAGCAAATTTGATCTGTTTGCCCGTATGCTCGAACCATTCTTTTTGAAAAGCCGGAAAGATGGCTTTTTGTAACGGTTCTTCCATCACTGAAAAACCGTAGAGCGTTATCGTATTCACATCCGTCGCATCCTTGGGACGACGACAACTGCTGCATTCAAAGATCAACAGAACAGCAAGACTGATTGAAAATATTGTGCGTAGGCTTAAACCCATAGATCGTCAATAAACAAGATCAATCGCTTGCTTCGTCAACAGAAAATTAAATCAATCACCTGAGCTTTTTCGGGAAGCTGTTTTCACCAAACACGCGCACCAAACCGGGAAGGAAATGAAAAATACGATGGCAAAGAGAGACCGCGAGTGTAAAAAAACAGTCGTGAAGGAGAGTCGCGTTCAAGCGAACAAATGTAATAATCTTCCCAGTCAGCTAAATTCTCGTTTTCTAATACATAGTCAGAAAACGTCTTTAAAAATCCGCGAGAAATATAGCAGATCGTCCCTCAAAAGCCAATTTAAGAAGTTCGCAGTTCACGGTTCGCAGTTGCTTCGCGCTAATCACGACTCGCTGCCCACCATAAACCGACCACCGACTACTATTTTACAAATGTATTCCGCATTCGACTTTGCCCGTTCCGACCCAACGCCCATTGCGTTCGTGCTCTCCAGCGTTCACTTTTTTCGTGCAGGGAAAACAGCCGATGCTCGCGTAGCCTTCATCGTACAACTCGTTGTACGGCAATTTATGCTTTAGCGTGTAATCCCAAATATCCTTGCGCGTCCAACGTGCCAGCGGGTTAATTTTGACCAGATTATGCTTCGCATTCCATTCCACAATTTTAATGTTAGCGCGTGAGGGAGATTGATCGCGGCGCAAGGCCACCAGCCACGCATCAAGCCCGTTGAGCGCCTGCTTCAAAGGCTCCACTTTGCGCAAACGGCAACATTCGTCAGGATCAGTTTTGTACAGCTTCTCACCGTATTTTTCGTCCTGTTCTTCAATCGAAATGCTAGGTTCCTGCGCTCTGATTTCGAGGTTGTAGCGCTCCTGCAAACGATCCGTCAGCGTATGCGTTTCAGGAAAATGAAAACCTGTATCGAGATAAATCACGGGAAGCTGTAAATCCAATTTGGCGAGATGATCTATTAAAACTACGCCTTCTGCGCCGAAGCTGGAAGTCATCGCAAGGCGGGGAGCGAATCTGGAAAATGCCCAATGCAGGGTTTCTTCCAGAGAAGCCGATTCAAAACGTGCTGCCAGATCATGAATTTCTGAATCTGTGTAGGTCGCTGTTTTTGTGGTGGTCATGTCGTACTCCGCTTTCGGAAAAAATTGTTGATGAAGAGCGCAGGCGTTGACGCCTACGCTCCCTGGGAATTTATTGATTAGACGGCGAGGCTCTTTTCAGCTTCTTTTGCCGGATCAATCAAGCCGTTGGCTTCGAGGTAAGCAATGATTTTCTCACCGCTTTCCACGACTGTTTCCGTATCGCTGGAAACTAAAATTTCAGGATTCTCCGGCGCTTCATACGGATCAGAAACGCCCGTAAAATTGGCGATTTCCCCCGCAATGGCTTTTTTGTATAAGCCTTTCACATCACGTCCAACCAGCGTGTCGAGCGAAGCTTTGACGAAGACTTCGACAAAGGCTGCGCCGTTGGCTTCCACATCTTTGCGAACTTCATCGCGGATGGCTGAGTACGGAGAAATTGCCGCTACGATCACGCCGACGCCGTTGCGCGAAAGCAAACGGGCGACGTAGCCGATGCGACGAATATTGGTGTCGCGGTCTTCTTTGGAGAAGCCGAGGCCTTTGCTCAAATTGGTACGCACTTCGTCGCCGTCGAGGATTTCGACGTTGACGCCGCGCGCTTTGAGCTGCGGGACGATTTCGTTGGTGAGCGTTGTTTTGCCTGCGCCTGAGAGGCCGGTGAACCAGAGTGTAAATCCTTGTGACATAGTTTTCATTTTCCTTTTGAGTAAATAATTATTGAATGCTTCAAAAATAAAGTCGGACCGCAACCTGAAATTGGCGCGGGTCTTCAGTGGTGGTGATAACGCCAAAATTCGAGCCGCCCAACGTGGTTCCAGGTGACTGGAAATTGGCACGGTTGAGCAGGTTGAAAGCTTCGGCGCGGAATTGTAATTTGGTGTGCTCCGTGAATTTGAAATCACGTTTCAGAGAAAAATTTGCTGATAGATAACCGGGACTGCGGAGGTTCGGCAACGAGCGTGGGGCGCTGCCAAACGTGTACGGCACAGGTTGTGCGAAAGCGGCGGTATTGAAATATTGCTTGATCCAATCCGCTTTGGTACCGTTGCTCACTACATAATTGCTTACGATATTCGGGCGCAACGAATTAAACGCCAGCCCCTGTAATGACGCATTCGTCGCACTGATCGAAAGCGGTAATCCGCTTTGCGCCTGTACGATGGTATTCACCGCAAACCCGCCGATAATTTTTCCCAACACGCCTTGCGGTAGGAAATGCTGGCCCTGACCAAAAGGTAAAGTCCACGTCACATCGCCGATGAAGCGATGCCGCACATCAAAATTCGAGAGCGATTTATCGGCGCGACGGTTGTGATAATCCTGATAATACTGAATCTGAATCGTCTGATTGTTCAGCGACATCGAAGTCAGATCATCCAGCAATTTTGAAAATGAATACGCCGCACTGAACGTTAGACCGTTCGTGACACGGCGTACTGCTGTAAGTTGAACTGAGTGATACGTTGAATGTGATTCGTTCTGACTGTACGAAACAACATTGCCGAATTGCGGATACGGACGCAGCAGTTGCGCGACGGTCACGGTCGAACGACCCAGAATTGAAGTCGCAGCCGGGCGCTGATCCACCGGCAACGTCAAAAACGGATTCGCTACGGTTAGATTGCCGAGCGGAACCCCGTTCACAACCTTGCTCGCCAGCGCGATGGCTTCTGGCGAAAGCTGATTGATGTCGGTTGCGCCGCTGAGTAATCCGGTGCCTGCGCTTCCGGCGTAAGCAATTTCTATATTAATTTTGCCCGGCAATTCGCGTTGCACATTCAAATTCCATTGCGCAATCAAAGGCTGGCGAATGTTGCGTTGCCGCACCGGAATGGAAGCCTGCCCGAACCCTGTCAAAGCACCCAATAACGCATTCGTCGGTTGCACAATACCCGACGGAAACGGATTACTCAGATTTGTGCCAGCCACCGGACTGATGCCGTTATTTAACGAAGCGATAAAAGGTGTTTCAGCGACTGCCATCGCCGAAGTCACAGTGTTGAAGCCGCCTCCGCCCATTGGCGCATACAAAATCGCACCGCCCGAACGAATCACTGTCTTGTCATTCAGCTTGAAGGCGAAACCAACGCGCGGCCCAAAATTATTAAAATCGCGTTCGTAGTTTTCACGGGTTGCGACGCCGCCCTGTCCGACAGGATTGACAGTACCGCGCAGCGCCAGCGTTTGTGCGCCCAAGCCTGTGGCATCCGGGAACGTAACTGCAATTTGATTGATCAGAAAGTTGGCCTTGGGATCAAAATTTAACAGACGATTGAAGCGTTCTGTGTTTGGTAATTCTGTTTCCCAACGTAAACCCAGATTCAGCGTCAGCCGCTCATTCACCTTCCAGTCATCCTGGGCGAACGCTGCGTAATATTTGTTTTGAATCGCAGGCTGCGGCGCAATCGCCAGTCGCCCCGAAGCCGGATTGCCTAATAACAAAGCAGCAATTCCGTCGCCTGTTTGCGGCGTTGTTTCATTCGGAATTCGCTGCGTAAAGCCGCGTGAAAAAGTAAAATTCCCGGCTGGATCATCAGGCCGATAGTTGTACATCCGATAGATGCGTTCATTGGCGCCAAACTTCAGCGAGTGATGACCCTGCAACCAGCTCACGTCCTGATTCAAACTATAGACATCCTGATTGTTGTGATAGAAACCAAAATTGCGCGGCGGGCCGAGTGAGGTATAACCCGCTGGATTTAAGGTTGGGAAAACTCCTGTGTCATCGGAAGCCTTGGCCAGA
>JAYVRW010000210.1:0-4983 GCA_043775925.1 Blastocatellia bacterium | reverse complement strand
TGGCAGGCAAAGCGGGATGAAACGAAGTCGCCAGCGGCGTGTTGAGCGGAACATTAATTTTGCGTCCAGCTTCATAGCGCGCCAGATTTTGATTGACGCTATTGAGTGCCATCGCTTCTTGCGCGTCAGTCAATTCGATCCCAATAATTTGCTCAGACGTGTGCAGAATTTCTTTGGTGATTTTTTGCGGTGTCGTGGTTTGGGCGGACAGCGCAGGATTAGCTAACGCTACACCCGCCACAGGTAAGGTTTTGATGAATAAACGACGATTGAGTTTTGGGGTTTTGTTTTTCATTCCGCTCGAATCTCCAAAAAGAAACAGCAGCCGACAATTGGCTGCTGATTGCAAAAAATTCAAAATGAAGTGGCTTAATTAAGACTGCAATTCTTTGCCAGGCTTGAAGCGAATTGTTTTGCCTTCAGGAATGGCGACTTCGGTTCCGGTACGCGGATTTCGTCCGATGCCACGTTTACGGGCTTTGACGACAAAAACGCCGAAGCCGCGCAATTCAATTCGTTCTCCATTTTTTATGGCGTCCTTCATCGTCTCAAATAATGCTTCGACGGCAATTTCAGCCTTCATTTTCGGCACACCTGTGCGCTCTGCAACGTTGTTGATGATGTCCAGCTTAATCACAAAATCCTCCGATAAGTCGTATTGCTTGCTTCCGCTATGTTTCTGAAAAGGTTGGGAACTCGGTGCTATGTAACGAGTTATAAATGCGAACCGGATTATAGGAAGCTGGCGGGAGGGTGTCAAGAAATGAAACTGAAGAAATTAGAAAAAGTTGAGAAAGCCCATAAAAACTGGAGAAAAAGAATTTGCTGACAGCGCATTTTTCTCTGATGAGTGATGATTGCAGAGCTAGTTTTTTGATTTCCATACTGGACTTTGCGTAGCATCGGGTTATTGGTTAGACTGGCGCATTAAGAAAGAAGGATTCTACCAACTCAATTATTTCAGGAGAACCATGAGCGTCAAATCAGACAAATGGATTTTGCGGATGTGCCGCGAACAGCAATTAATTACCCCTTTTGATGAGGGCTTAGTCCGCGAAATTGAAGGGCGTCGAATTATTTCCGCTGGACTGTCGAGCTACGGCTACGATTTGCGTTTAGCGGCGGATGGCTTCCGCGTTTTTTCGCCGATTGCCAGTGCAGAAATTGACCCGAAAAATTTTGACGAAAGTTCATTGATTAGCGCACCAGTCCGAACAGGCGATGATGGATCGCAATATTGGCTGATGCCGCCGCACACATATGCGCTCGGCGTGACTGTCGAAACCTTCAGCATTCCGCGTAATGTCATTGGAATTTGTTTAGGGAAATCCACTTACGCTCGTTCAGGAATTATCGTTAACACGACGCCGCTGGAACCGGGATGGAAGGGAAGACTCGTACTGGAATTTTCCAACTCGGCAGATTTACCCGTCCGCATCTACGCCAATGAAGGCGTCGCGCAAGTCACATTTTTTGAATCCGATGAAGAATGCGAAACTTCTTATTCAGACCGCAGCGGAAAATATCAGCATCAGGAAGGGCTGGTGACAGCGCGGTTGTAGAATTGCGTCAAATAAAAATCATCTGGTCGAACGTATTTTTAATCTCTAATGGAATGTAATCGTTGGAATAATACGTCTCGACTTGCTTCCCATTCTCGTCGCAAAGTGCCTCATAGATTTCAAAATAATCAGGACGCCTTTTCAGTTCAGGAAAAACCAAAGTAGTTTTACTCCACAATCCGGGTGGCGAATCATTGACCAAATCACCTGCCACTGCAATTTCGGTGAAATTAAATTTGTCCCGTAAAATCTGTGCAGCTTGACGAGCGTTTTCCCACATTGTTTGTTTGATGGTTTCCTGCTGATTAAGCTGATGAAATCTTTCGTTAATGGCGTTCATCCAGAATATTGGAGGCATCAATTTCACTGCTTCAACAAGGCCGAAAGTCATTAATAATTCACCAAAAATATTTCGTGTCCCGTCCGGTGTTCCGACTGAAAGGCGTCCGTCATAGAATTCAAATTTTGTTTCGCCAGTCCACGAAATGAATTCATTAAACGTAATTGGGAACGGTTCAAGATCAATGATTGGCGCGAATGCGAATGAATCCCAACCAATTCCATTTTTCTCTCTGTTTTTATGTTGGAGCTGATTGTTTGGCGCAGAAACGAGGCGAAAAGTTTCAATTTTGTGATTTCGGTAGCTCCATTGATTCCAGCCTTGCACCACTTCAATGTTTAATTCAGGAATTGATGTGGACGAAATTATTCCGCAGTCTCCGCTGAATTCATTGATGTATTTATGAAAACCGAAAGAAAAGGTGCGAACCTGCCCTGTGACGATATTAAATTCCCATAGCTCGCTCAGACCATTTTGCAGATAAATATCGTACTGTCTGGTAAGGGGATTTTCTTCGCGGATAAATTCGTAGGCGATGTCTGAGGTTCCGTCCAGGTAGTAGTGATACAACGTTTGGGATTGGTTATGGATAATCATTCCGTTTGGCGAGAGCGCATCTTCCCCAAGTTTATTGGCAAAATCTCGCCCAAAAGTTTTTAGCACTTTCTCTGGAAATAAAACCATGTTGAGTTCACTCGCCAGCGCAAGAGAACGCGAATCATTTCCCATCATTGGTTTAAGTTCGATTTTTGCTGGCGCGGATAAATTGGATTTTAGCTCAGCTTCTGAAATTTTTTCTTCAGTCGGATAAGAAAATCCATAAGCAAGATTCAAGGCTTTGACCCATGGCGTAACTGTCGGAGTCAAAGAAAGAGCGGCATTCCCGCCCCACGTTTCCAATAAGATTTTGAGCAAACGACGACTGCCTTCGAGACTAGCTCCAACAATAAATTGATCGTCAATTAATTCAATCCGACGATCTGGTAATTCGGCAAAGAAGTCTTGCATAATTCAAGTGTTTTAATAAATCTGAAAAATTTCACCAACAATATTTTAGCGTCATCAAAGGTAATGTAAACGATGGATATTCGCCAGTCGCTCCTCGCCGAACATTCAAAACTGCAAACAATGAAGATCGTCGAATTTATCGGCGCAGATGAGAATCGCTTTGTAGAATTGATGAAAATTTTCTTTGCTGGAGAATATCGCTTAACGCAGCGTGTGGCGTGGCCTTTGAATTATTGCGCGGAGCGGCATCCAGATTTGATTCAGCCATATTTGCCAAAATTATTGAATTGCCTAAATCGTGATGACGTTCACGATGCCGTCAAACGTAACATTGTCCGTCTTTTGCAATTCATTGAAATTCCCAAAAAATTTCACGCAAAAACTTATTCGCTTTGTCTGGATTTGGTTGACGATCCGAACGAGGCAGTCGCCGTACGAGTTTTTGCGATGACCGTTGCCGCGCGAATTGCAAAATCTGAATCTGTGCTGATGAACGAATTGCGACTTATCGTTCACCGACATTTACCGCACTGCACAGCCGCTTTTCAAAAACGCGTCGAGCAACTTTCACTTTAATCTGAAAAACAAAAACGGAAAATTTATCCACGAAGAACACGAAGGTCACGAAGCAAAGACAAACTCTTTCCTGTAATCTCTTCTTCGTTCTTCCCTTCGTGACCTTCGTGTTCTTCGTGGATAATTTTTTCCCCTACCTGACTTTGCCGCGCAGCATTGCTAGAATGTAACCCAAGTATGAACACACCTGCCCTAACAGATAGTCACGGTCGCGCCATTCGGGATTTGCGGATTTCGATTACGGATCGCTGCAACTTTCGCTGCTTTTATTGCATGCCGACTGAAGCAATGGAATGGCAGCCGAAATCCGAAATTTTAAGCTATGAAGAAATCATCAGGCTGACGGAAATTTTTGTTTCGCTCGGCATCAACAAATTGCGCGTGACAGGTGGCGAGCCGATGATTCGCCGCGACATTGAGGAATTAATCGCGCCACTCGCGGCAATTCCTGGCATCGAAGATTTAGCGATGACTACGAATGCACATTTTTTACGGGGACGTGCTGAAGGTCTGAAAAAAGCAGGCTTGCAACGATTAACTGTGAGCTTGGATTCGCTGACACCCGAACGGTTTGCGCTGCTGACGGGTCGCAACGAATTGCATCGCGTCCTCGACGGCATTGACGCGGCCATTGAAGCGGGTTTGCATCCGGTCAAAATTAACAGCGTTACGATTCGCGGCGTCAATGACGATCAGGCGCTTGGCTTTGCAGAAATGGCACGTGAAAAGGGCGTGCAGGTGCGCTTCATCGAGTTTATGCCGCTCGACAACGGTAAAGTTTGGCGGCGCGAAATGGTGATGCCGGGTGATGAAGTCCGTGCGAAAATTAACGCCGTGTTTCCGCTGATTCCTGTCGCTTCTGAGAACCTGAGCGAAACTTCGCGTCGCTGGAAATTTGCGGATGGAGCGCCCGGCGAAGTCGGCTTTATCAATCCCGTCACACAGCCATTTTGCGGTCATTGTTCGCGTATTCGTTTGACCGCCGATGGAATGATTCGCACGTGCTTATTTTCCAACGTCGAACACAACATCAAACGCTTGTTGCGTAGCGGCGCGAGCGATTCTGAATTAATAGATTTCATCATTGCCACGATTGAAAAGAAAGAAGACCGCCACCACATCAACGATCCCGAATTCGTGCAACCACTCAGAACGATGTCATGCATCGGCGGATAAAAATATGAAAAAAATATTCACTCGAATTTTGGCTGTAGTGTTTGTGCTTACGTTGTTAACTGATTTACAGGCGCAGCCGCAAAAGATTTCTGCCGAAGAACAAAAAATCATCAGCTACGTTGACGCTCACAAAGACGAAGCTGTGACGTTGCTGGAAAAAATCGTCAACATCGAAAGCCCAACACAAAATCTGAAAGGCGTGAAAGATGTTGGACTGGTTTTTAAATCCGAATTTGAAGTGCTTGGTTTCACTGCGAAATGGATTGAAATGCCTGCCGAGATGAAACGCGCTGGTCATCTCGTCGCCGAACATTCCGGCAC
>JAYVRW010000209.1:0-5016 GCA_043775925.1 Blastocatellia bacterium | reverse complement strand
GCCATAGACCCGATGCTGAATCGTGATGCCAGCCTCTATCTCGACACGCGCAACGTGCGCGAATGGGCGACGAAAAATCTCAAAGATAAAGCCGTCCTTAACACCTTCGCCTACACCGGCAGCCTCGGCGTAGCGGCACTGGCTGGTGAAGCCTCCCGCGTTGTCCAGCTTGACCTCAATCGCAACTTCCTGAACGTCGCCAAAACGTCGTACACCTTGAATGGTTTCCCGATCAACAAAAAAGATTTTCAAGCCGGAGATTTCTGGCCGCAAATCAATCGCATGAAAGCCGCGAACGAACGCTTTGATTGTGTCTTTCTTGATCCGCCGATTTATTCCGCCACGAAAAAAGGTGTCGTCAACCTCGCCGAAAGCTACACCCGCGTCATCAACAAAGTCCGCCCGCTCATCAACCACAACGGCTACCTCGTAGCGATCAACAACGCGCTCTTTTTCTCCGGCGCAGATTACCTAAAAGAACTCGAAGCGTTATGCGCCGACGGCTATCTCTCCATCGAAGAACACATTCGCGTCCCCGCAGATTTCGTCGGACACGAAGGAGTCGTCCCGCTAAAAAATATCGCCGATCCCGCACCGTTTAATCATTCAACGAAGATTGTGGTGATGAAGGTGCGGCGTAAAGTGTCATAAAAATCTAGTGTCCACGACGTGAAGGTGGAAGGCTTAGAATTTTGCAGTTATAGCTCAACGCCAAACTGTAAAATATAATTAGCGAGAAGTGAGCCATCAATAATTGAAAGCCGCCCATCTCTTTCACAAAACACCCTGCACTCAGCAGAAACTGTTCCCGAAGTTACGATAAATCCTTTTGCGATTGTTTGGTCGGCTGCAATTACACCGAGTAATTCCCTTGCCACTTCAACACCAACACGAGCCGTTCTTTTACACTGAGCAATAACTTTTTCTGTACCTGTAATTGAGTGCCGATAGCCCACTATATCAATTCCTCCATCATGACTCATTTTGGTAGTTCTGACATTTGTGAAACCAATTTTAGTGAAAGTCATTTTCACTACATCTTCAAATTTAATAGGAGATACTGCAAATAATTTATCTAGTATTTCAGTGAGGCTATAAGTTTTCGGGTTTATTTGATTAATCTTTGACGCTATCTGTTTTGATATTGGTGACACGCCTAGCATTTCAAGCCATTCATCTGTCGAAATCATCTCATCAATTGTCTCATCTGAGAGACCATTGATTACTTCTTCAAACAAAAGTCCTTTTTCGTAAAGCTTTCGTCGAATTTTGTCTTCAATCGTTCCTTTCATCCAATAGCTATAAATATTGACTCCTCTTGTTTGCGTATTCCGATGAACTCGATCTTCTGCTTGCCACATGAGCGCAGGATTCCACCAATGATCAAAATGAATAACCCAATTAGCCTCAGTTAGCGTAAGACCGACTCCGCCTGTTTTTATCGTAGCTAAAAATACGGTTATAGAGGGATCAGTTTTAAATTTATCTATTGAGGCGTTCTTTGAAACCTCACTCATTCCTCCTTTTAAAACGCTGACACCATATGGGTTTAAAACCTTCTCTAGCTTATCAATTCCGTTTTCAACATATTGGGTAAAAATAATTACCTTTTGACCATTTTCTTTTATCTTTTCAATTTCTTCGATCAAAACTTTTACTTTTACGCTAGTGCCATCTTGCGCAAAATTACAAATTTGCTTTAGCCCATTAATTAAGGCAAAAATATGAATTTTGGTGACCTGATTCCCAAGCTCTTCAAGTCGCATCTGTCCTCGTTGTAATGCTGATTCATATTCAGTCTTCTGGGAGCCTTCAAGCTCTAGCTCAAATTCTTGTTTGATTTTTGGAGGCAAGTCCGGCAATACATCTTTTTTCCTCCTACGGAGAAAATAAGGGTTGATATATTCTGCGGCGAGCCTTGGTGTTAAGCCTTCACTACGAAGATAATTTGGTTTTACAAACTCAAATATTGAAACTAAATCATCAAGTTTATTTTCTATTGGGGTTCCAGAGAGTGCCCATCTGAATTGAGGCTTTATACTTTTGACAGCACGGCTTCTATCGCTGTTTCGATTTTTAATGTACTGAGCCTCATCAATAAGAACAACATCGAAGCTATTTAAGATTTCAGGATCGACTAGAGAATTTTTGGTTGGCACATTATCAAGGGAAGACTTGCAAGTCGGGCAACGAAATTTTGGCAAGCTTTCATCTTCTTGCAAATGTATTTTGTCATTAAAGACCAAAACTACGCCGCAATTAGGGCAATTGAAATCAACTTTTTTCTTAACTGATGTCAGAAAATCATTTGTGACTGTCTCATACGTTGTTAAGTAAACATGTGCAGGATATTTCCAATCAAGTTCACGAGTAGATTTCGAGCCGCGCACGACTGTAAGCTCTAACTCACTTGCCCATTCGAGTAGGTGACTTTGCCAAACTCGTAAGAGATTCACTGGGCAAATAATCAGTGTTCTTCTAGCTTTCCCTAACCTAAACATCAATCTTAACGCCACAACACTCATAACCGTTTTACCTGTCCCCATCTCATCACCTAACAACGCAGACTCGTTATTCATCAAAAACGAGACACCTGTCTTTTGATAAGGAAAAAGTTGGTGTGGTAGATCAAATTGGGGAACAAAATCTAAACTGAGAGGCGGAAGAAGAATAGGGTAGATCAAGTCCCAAACAGACAGATGTTGGGTAGCATTAGCTGAGATTGCGTTAGGAGTCTTGATTCGCTTGTAAGCTTTTTGAAAACCGTTTGTCTGATTAGCAAGCGGCGCTTCTTCAAAGAGAGAACGCTGCTTCTGTACCTTTTCTTGTTTCTGTGTATATTCCTTTCCATTTTTCCCTGGCGGCAATAAAGGGGGAAAAAGATTGTCCGAAATCCAAGTATGGCTCTTAACTAAATGGAATAGTTCAATCAGGTTTTCGCTGATTTGAATGCATGCAAAGGTAAGTTCATTTGTCCCAAAAATTCTTGAAGAAAGTGGCTCGAACCCTGAGCGAAAATCAATTTCAGGAAGGGCAAATAAAAGGTTAGGAGCAATAAAAACTTCTTGAAGGATTGCGCCTGGTATTCTGAAAAATTTTGTGTTCTCGAATTTTGGAGTGTAGAAAATGTGTTGAGCTGGTTTCTCAACAGCAGGAACAATAAATTCATAGATGTTCGTATTCTTTATAGGGAAAACGGTTTTACCTACGGTTTGACTTATTTGCTCGAATAGCTTCATTAGCTATTTATCCTCACCTACTTTTTGACTGTGGACTTGCTCAAGTGCAACTGAAATTCGATTGAATGGCTCAGACAAATCATAAGAATCAAAAATGGCTGCAAGCAAACTTTTAGCTTTCTCTCTATCCTGCGCGAATTTAAGGTTAGGAATTAAAACGATTGGCTCAAACTTTCCAGAGTTGGAATTTAATAGATGCCCAGGGTTTTCATCAACGTTGGGCAATAACGAAATCTCTTCCTCTTTTGATACCAGTATTATAGGAATTTCAATTTTCGGACGTATGCCAAGAAACGATTTTTCTTGAACCAAAATAAGGTGTGGGTGCTCTTTCAAAGAAGATACTAATGGCAATCCAACTAGTTCGACCATTATGTGTTGTTCCAATGTTTCTCCATACAACATGGTCTGAAGGGGAGTTGGTCTTATTGGATTTGTACACCTGAATTCAATGGGCTTAGTGTTTATATCCGTCAAGAGGAACGCACCTCTCACGGCTTTTCCCGATTCAAATTTTTTTGATGCCAAAAACAAGAGTCTTACTGCGCTATCTGGAACCATGCGCTCTCCAATGTGGGGCTAAATTGTGGGGATCGAAGGCTTCTAATGCTGAGACTGGAGTATCCTTGTACAGTGTCTTCTTTGTCAACTCATTTACTCTATTCCCTCTCTATTGCAACAACATCTTTAAATCACGGCGACCGCTAAGAACACGAACAATTTCAAGGGGCTGAGAATCAGGGCGATAAATAATCAGGTAATGACGGATCGGCCAAAAGCGAAGCGTTTCATCGTCGGCTAAGTCTTCGCGCAAATGCCCAATGGTCGGCATCATGATCACGCGCAAAATAGCTTCGTAAATTTCATCGCGGACACGATCCGCCGCTTCAATGTCGTTTTCGGCAATGTATTCCCAGATGTCGAAGAGGTCTAAACGTGCTGCCGGAGAAAGAAGAAATTCCCTCACGATTTCTTCCCTTTCTGTCTTTGTTGCTGGCTTTTTTCTTGGAGTTCAGCGAAGACTTCTTCACCGGAAATTCCTTCGCCGCGCTTGAGTTGCGCCAGGCCGATAGCGACTTCGCGGCGAATTTCATGAATGCGGCTCTGCTTAATTTCGTCCTGTTCCTTCAGCAATCGCAACGCTTCGCGGATGACTTCGCTGGCGGAGTGATATAAGCCGGACGTGACCTTTTGATTTACAAGGTTTTCTAATTCAGGCGTCAAAGAAATATTCATACAAAGGTTACTCCATCAAAAATCCTGACATTGGCAGCCCTGATAATAACAAAAATTGTTATTGATTGTCACCTTTTTACACTTCCTGAACTTGTAGTATTATCAACATTGACGAAGGTTGAATTTTTATGCCGATTGCAACTGCTACAAATTATCTCGAAGCCATTGCGCATATTCCGATTGGTGCTTCACTGCGCGTGAATGATGTTGCGTGGGATGACTACGAACAATTAATGCATGACCTGCGCGAGAACAATTCAGTACGGGTATATTACGATCACGGAAGGATGGAGATTAGGTCGCCCCTGCGCAAACACGAAGCTCCGGTAGGCATTATTGCGCGATTGATAAGCGTGTTGAGTGATGAACTGGAAATTGAGATTGAGCCGCTGGGTTCGACTACGCTAAAATCTGAAAGCAGGAACAAGGTGCAGAGCCGGATGATAGTTTTTATGTGCAAAATGCCGCCGCTGTCATTGGCAAAGACGATTTAGATTTAGCCCACGATCCGCCGCCTGACATTGTGATTGAAAGCGATCTG
>JAYVRW010000208.1:0-18881 GCA_043775925.1 Blastocatellia bacterium | reverse complement strand
CTGTGTACGTGGCTGTACCCGATTTGAATAATTTGCCAGCCGATGTTGACCTCCACAAAATCGCAGGATGGACAATGGTGGCGCGGGTATTGCTCAATCTTGATGAGACAATAACGAGGCAATGACCTGCATTTAGCCCACGTTAGTGGGCGTCAGCAGGTAGCCCCGTGCGTGAGCGCGGGGTATGGGATATTCAAATTTTTAAGCCCGCGTAAGCGGGTGACAGATCGGCGGTATAATTTTCTATCGCTATCTTCGATAGCTCTATTGGTTACATCACATTCCCCCACGGGGCTACCAGCTAACACCGTCTCCGACGGCTGAAATCAGAAATCTTCACAATGAACTATCAACAGGAAATAAAAAGCGCAATCAAAAAACTCATCACGCGCCGCCACTTTTTCAAAGACTGTGGCGTCGGCTTAGGTTCGGTTGCGCTGGCGTCATTACTCAACAATCACGCATCAGCAACATCACAATCAAAAAATCCGCTCGCACCAAAATCTCCGCATTTCGCGCCCAAAGCCAAACGTGTGATCTACCTCTTTCAAGCCGGAGCGCCTTCGCAACTTGAAATGTTTGATTACAAGCCTGGGCTGGCGAAATACAACGGCAAACCTTGTCCGCCGGAATTACTCAAAGGGCAGACGCTGGCATTTATCAAACCGGACGCCGCGCTGTACGCGACAGAATTCAAATTTGCGAAACACGGCAAATCAGGCGCAGAAATGTCAGAGGCGTTGATCCATCTGCCCAAAGTCGCAGACGACATCACGATCATCAAATCAATGATGACGGATGCGATCAATCACGCGCCGGCGCAGGTTTTTATGAATACGGGTTCGATCCAATTTGGACGACCGAGTTTTGGTTCGTGGGTGACGTACGGCTTAGGTTGCGAGACACAGGAGTTGCCAGCATTTGTAGTTCTTTCCTCAGCCGGAGGAACCAGCGGCGGCTCATCTTTGTGGGGCAGCGGATTTTTACCAACGCTGTATCAGGGCGTCCCGTTTCGGCGCACGGGTGATCCGATCTTATCGCTCTCGAATCCGCGTGGAATTTCGCGTGAGATGCAGCGCGATTCGCTCGACGCGCTCAAAGACCTCAACGAACATCAGCTTGGGAAAACCGGAGATCAGGAAATTTCGACGCGCATTAATGCCTTCGAGATGGCATACCGCATGCAGGAAAGCGCGCCGGAGTTGATGGATTTGTCACAGGAATCAAAGGCTACGCTGGAAATGTACGGCGCAGAACCGGGCAAAAATTCTTATGCGAATAACTGCCTGTTAGCACGGCGATTAATTGAGCGCGGGACGCGTTTCGTCCAGCTTTATCACGAAGCCTGGGATCACCACAGTCAGGTTCATAAAGGCGTCAAAGAGCAGTGCAAAGAAACCGATCAGGCCAGTGCAGCCCTGATTGCCGATCTCAAACAACGCGGATTACTCGAAGATACAATTGTCATTTGGGGCGGAGAATTTGGACGTACTCCCATGATTCAGGGTGAGCCGGACGGCAGTAGCGCATTAGGCCGCGACCATCACAATAAAGCTTTCACCATCTGGGTGGCAGGCGGTGGATTCAAATCCGGCATCACGCTTGGCGAGACTGATGAAATCGGCTTCAATGTCGTACAAGACCCGATTCACGTCCATGATTTGCACGCGACGTTGTTACATCTTTTAGGCTTCGATCACGAGAAATTAACCTACCGTTTTCAAGGCAGAGATTTCAGGCTAACGGACGTTCACGGTGTAGTAAATCAAAAATTGCTCGCGTAATCAGCTTGAAAACCCAATCAAGCTTGACAGGCTTCTATGCACTGTTTAAATTATGAATGAATTGGTCAAGCCAATTTCCGCAAGAGCAGGAACAAAGCATTCCTACCAAATTATTAGCTTTGATGAGATATTTTGCTGAGTAACAATTTCCCTTACTTGTTGCTCTTATTAATTTCCACTTCAATACAGCGCAGACTTTGCGTAGAAGTTTTAAATTCTATCGGAAGCGATAAAACCTCGGTGTACTGCTTTTAATGATCCATCGGGTTACGCTTCAAGGAGTCATCAATGAAATTCAAATACCTGCTAATAGTTTTTTGCCTGCTCATCAGTGCTTCAAGTATCGGTCTTGCGCAAGCGGTGAAGGGTACGTTGCTTGGAACAATCACTGATTCCAGCGGCGCTACCGCAGCCAACGCGACAGTCACCATTACAGAAACCCGCACTAATATCAGCGCGACTACGACCACGAATGCGGACGGCAATTACACTTTCGCCAACCTCAAAGATGGTGTCTATCGCGTTGAGGCTACACTAAAAGGTTTCAAGAAAGTTGCCCGCGAAAATGTGATCGTTGACGTCAATACAACCGTACGCGCCGATCTTGCACTGCCGGTCGGAGAAGTGACCGAGACAGTAACAATTGAAGCCACTTCGGCTCCGATTCTGCAAACAGATCGTGCGGATACCGGACGCTTGCTGGAAAGTAAGCAGATTTCAGAATTACCGCTTGGGTTCAATCGTAATTTTCAGGGTTTGTTGATTACAGTTCCTGGTGCAACACGTCCCACACGCCCGCATTCACAATTTTTTAATTCGCAAGACAGCTTGGAGTCAAAAGTGAATGGGCAATCACGGATGTCCAACAACTTCCAGATCGAAGGCGTGGATGACAACGAAAAAACGGGCTTGTTGCAAGTTTACATTCCACCCGCCGACGCGATTGAAACGGTCAGTATTTCGACCAGCAATTTTGACGCGGAATTCGGGCGCGCAGGCGGCGCAGTTTCCAACGTCACTCTGAAATCAGGCACTAACAATTTGCACGGTAGCGCGTTCTTTTTCGGCAACAACAATAATGGCTGGTTGCAAGCTGGAGATTATTTTACGCATTCCACCGCGCCGACACATTACCGACAGGCCGGATTCACTATTGGCGGGCCAATCTTAAAGAATAAGTTATTTTATTTTGGCGATTATCAATACACCACCGATACACGCGGTGTCGTCAATCGTTTGGTTGTTCCCTATAACAATTGGTTCGGCGGAGATTTCAGCTCAGCGCCAACGAAGATTTACGATCCATTAACTGGTGCCGCAGATGGTACAGGGCGGACACAATTCGCTGGTAATATTATTCCTGCCAGTCGTATCAGCCCGATCACTAAAAAATTATTAGCTTTCCTCCAACCTCCGAATATTGCAGGCGCAGCGCTTGGAACACCTAACTATGTTTTCAACGAAGTCTTCACCAAGAAGACACACGCATTCGATACCAAGATTAACTACACGATTAATGAAAAGAACACGCTGTCATATCGTTTCAGCTATCAGCGCCCGGAAGTATTTCAACCCGTCGCGTATGGCATTTACGGCGGCCCGAACTCTGGCGGCGGCTTCGGCGGAACTGGAACCCAGAACACTCTCAGCACTGCGGCCAATTACACTCGCACTTTCAGCCCATCATTGATTCTGGAAGCACGCTTTGGCGTAAGCTGGTATCACAACGTCGCAGTCACGCAAGCGGACGGGCTAAAGACCTCCACTGATGTTGGCATTCCAGGCGTAAATCTGGACAACTTTTCCAGTGGTCTGACAACAATCAACATCGCCGGTTTCACTGGCCCTGTGTTGGGTTTTGTAAATAGTCTGCCATGGGATCGCGGCGAAACAACTTACATTGGTTCGGGTGTTCTGACAAAATTGATGGGAAATCATTCGATCAAAGTAGGAGAAGAGATTCGTCATAACCGCGATTTGCTGTTGCAAATACAGGATCAGGGCGGCGTACGCGGACAATTCAGCTTCAACGGCGGACGTACAGCAATCCCCAGTGACACAGCCGCACAAAATGGTATCGCCAATGCTCTGGCTTCGTTCTTGCTGGATGCGCCTAGTGGTTACTCGCGTGACCTTGTCATTGTCAAGAACCCTGGCACACAGCATTATGCAGCCTTCACATTCTTTCAGGACACGTGGCAGGCAACACAAAAGCTGACAGTGAACATGGGAATACGTCATGAGTATTACCAACCGCTGATTGGCCTGGAAGGAAAAGGCAGTCTTTCCAATTACAATCCGACCAACAATACTGAACTGGTAGCAGGTTATGGAAATATCCCGCTCAACATCGGGGTCAAGGGAACGTGGAAAAATGTTGTCCTCCGAGGTGGCGTTGCCTATCGCATTAATGACAAGACCGTCATTCGTGGCGGATACGGCGGCAGCATCATTCCATTCCCGGATAACAGCTATGCTTTTAACTTTCCGGTTAAGCAGAACAACCAGTTTGTTGCAGCAAATAGTTTTGCGCCTATCGGATCACTGGCAACAGGTTTTGCAACACCAACGGTATTCGCTATTCCAGACAACGGCATCATTGATGCGAGCCTCCCGATCTTGAAAAATTCGTCGTTGTATTACGCTCCCCCTGATCTCAAAGAAGGCGTATTGCATTCTTACAATGTGGCTTTCCAACGACAGTTGCCCGGGAATTTTTCGGTAGATGCAGCCTACGTCGGCAATACTGGACGTGGCATCCTGGCAACTCTCAATCTGAATGCCGCTACACAATTGGGAATCGCACAGGCGGGCAATGATAATGCGTCCCGACCACTATTCGCACCATTCGGGCGTACAACAGACATCACCACCCGAGTTCCTACTGGTACGCATTACAATTCGTTCCAGGTCAAAGTTGATCGCCGGTTCAGCAAAGGATTACTCGTCACGAGCAATTACACCTTAGCACGCGGCATCAGCGAATCGGGCGACGACAACGGCGGGCTTAGTACTCCGGCGAACCGTAAGCTTGATATTGGACGCACAGGTTTTGATCGGACGCATTCGTTTAGCTCAAGTTTTGTCTGGCAATTACCTTTCGCCAGCAAAACACATGGCTTTGTGAAAGCGGCGCTTGATGGCTGGCAGTACACGGGTATTCTGGTCATTCAATCAGGCTCACCACTTGATTTCACGACCAGTGCCACGAATTTGCATGCCCCTGGCAATACGCAACGCCCTAACCTCACGGGTGACATTAAGATTCTAGGCAACCTGGGACCAGGACAACTGTGGCTTGACACCTCTGTTTTCTCGACACCAGCGGCAACACAGACTGGCTCGGCAGGCGTAGCGTATGCAAACTTTGGAAGTCTGACTCGCAACAGCACGATCAATGGTCCAGGTTACTGGAACCTTGATAGCTCAATCTTCAAGAAGTTCAAATTTACGGAACGTTTTGGCGGAGAAATCCGCGCAGACGTTTTCAATATTTTGAATCACCCAAACTGGGGTAATCCAAACACCAGCGTCACAGCGACAACCTTCGGGCAAATTACTGGCGTTGCCAGTTCTGCTCGTCAGGTGCGGTTTAGCGCCAAAATGACTTTCTAAAACCAGAAAGTTTTTATATCAAAACGGGATAAGCAGTCCATTCTGCTTATCCCGTTTTTGTTTTGATTTTCAGGACACTTCTAGAAATCAATCTCCGCCAACAACGCAGAAAGTTTTTTATTTAAGGCGTGGCTGATCGTAATCAGACCTTCGAGACTGGGTAAATGGATGCCGCGCTCAATTGAGCTTAGTTGTGAAACGCTAATGCCTGTTGCGGCGGCGAGTTCCTTCAATCCCCAATCGCGCTCTGTCCGTAATGATTTGATCCGATGTCCTAAATGTTCGCGTAATCGCTCAACTTCATTTTGCCCTAAGCCCAATGTTTTGACGGCGCGTTCTAGTGCTTCGCGTAACTGAGAAAGCGAAAATGGTTTGGTCAGATAATCGAAACTCCGCAAGCGAAAAGCATTCCGCATTTCATCCAGATCGGGATAGCCGGTAATGATCATTACGCACAGTTCCGGCCATCGCGTCCGAAGTTGATCCAGTACCTGTTCGCCTGTCACTTCGCCCATTTTCATGTCCAGTAAAACGACTTCGGGCATCCGTTCTTCGTTCGTCACCCACAACTCATCCGGCGTCGAACACAAACGCACCTGATGACCATCACCTTTCAAAATATCTTCGAGGTATTGGCGGAAATCGGCGTCATCGTCGAGGACGACTAAATCAAGCGGAGGTAGTAATGATGCAGGTTTAGTAGATGTCATTGGTCAGCCTCTGCCATTTTCATTGGCAAGGTAATTTCAAATTTTGCGCCGCCTTCAGGACGGTTATTGGCCACGATCAATCCGCCATGCTGGTCAATAATTCCAGCGGTCACGGCTAAGCCCAAGCCCGTCCCGTTCGCATCCAACCGACTGGTGACGAACGGCTCAAAGATGTGCGGTAAAACTTCTGAGGGGATGCCAGCGCCATTATCTTCAATGATAATTCTGAGCCACTGTTGACGATCCTGGCTCAGATAATCAGTTCTTACACCAAGCCATCCTTTCGTTTTCACTCCAGATTTATTGTAGTCCTGAATGGCATAGACTCCATTCTTGAGCAGATTCACAAACACTTGCAAGAGCCGACCAGAATTCCCTACTACGACATCCTGATTCTGGACGCCATTCATAAATTCCAGATGAACGCCTTTGGCTTCGATTCCAACGAGCGACCAGGCTTCGTCAAGAATTGGTTTGAGTGCGACGGCTTCCATCGTCTGTGTACGAGCGCGCGCAAAATCGGTCAGGCTTTCACTAATCCCTCGCAGCCGCTCTGTCACACGCAGCATGCGGCGCAAACGTTCTTCGTTTTCGGAATTGGTACAGGTTTCGAGCATTTTTTCAATCGAACCATGCAACACCGCTAACGGCGTATTAATTTCGTGAGCGACGCCTGCACTCATCATCCCAATACTAATCAAACGATCCTGTGTCGCTAAATTTAATTGCGCGGTTTCGAGCAAATGATTTTTCCGCTTGAGATCACTGGTGGCTTCTGCAACTTGTAACAGAGCGGTTTTTAATTCATCTTCGCGCATCCGTAACCGCTTGACTGTCGCGTTGCGAGAAAGCGTAATTTGTCCCAGCTCATCACTGGAAATCAAATCCTCATCTACCAGTTCAGATTTCTTGTCATCGGCTTGCAGGGCTTCGTCCGCGAGCAAAATTCGGCGCACCGGATAGTAAACATAACGCGGTAAAATAAATAATTCCAACACCAGCACCGCCAATAAATAAATGACCAGCAAAACGATGCCCAACATCCAACGTAGTTGCCGGGACAAGTGAATGTAATGATCCGAATTCAGCGCGATTACCTGCAAAGTTTGCGAATTGGGTTCAATGCGAACCAGCCGAAATAGTGGGATCGAAGAACGCGGAATTTCAATCCGATCACGCCAGACCCGACGAGGATTTTGTTGGAGCCACGACTGCATCTCTGTCGTAATAATTAAGGCGGCATCTTTGTCATTCAGGATGGTAAAGCGTTCGGATTGGACACTCTGCAAAGCGCCGGGATATTGCTCTAAAACCTGCGCCAGTAATTCAGCTTCCTGTTCGGCAGACCGCGTTGCGACCTGTGAAATCGGAGAACGCAAAGCTACATATAAGCTTACCACCAGCACCAGAAAAAAAAGGTTATGCAAAACCATCAGCTTGCGGCGGATAGGTAATCCGGCAAATAAATGCCCCCATTGTTTTTTTATACTCTCAATCATTTTAGAATATTTTTTGTGACAGATGGTTTACAAACCCTATATCGCATGCTATTCATAATGTGCGTTTTCCCTGCGTCAACGCCCTGCAAAAGCGGTTACTTACTCACATATTCGACAGCTTAGCCCTTATTTGCTTGGCAGGATTACCCCTTTTCTTGATCATTCTGTCAACCTTATTGGTTGTTTTAGTGGGAAAATCGCCCCCTTCGTCCTGATCTTACCCAGCGCGGAGATTATCACTGGCATTAACCATTAAGGTTGCGCAATCACGCGAGCTGGACTCTCACCTGGATTCGTCGAAGTCCGACCAATCCCCAGACGGCAGTATTTAACGCACCATTTATTTTACAAGTCTGGAGTGAATTTTCATGAAGTTTATTAAAGAGAATCTGTTACGTCGCTTACTTTCCATCCCCTGCGCCTTACTGATTTTTTCTTTCCTGTTGGTAGCTCACGCTCAAACGCCTACGCTGGATGCAAGTGAGCAGGAATTCATCAAATTAATTAACGATTATCGCGCCACCAATGGAGTGTCCGCGCTCAAAGTTTCCATTTCATTAACAAATGCTTCGCGCTGGAAAAGCAATGATATGGGTTCCAAAAATTACTTCGCACATAATGATCTGGACGGGCGCGATCCTTTTCAAAGAATGGTTGCGTTTGGATATAACTATAACACGTGGTTAGGTGAAAATATTGCCGCTGGTTTTGGTGATGCTGCAAGCACTTTTATCCAGTGGAAAAACTCTCCCGGGCATGACCGCAACATGCTTGATCCAAATTTCAAAGTGATCGGCATCGGACGCGCCATTTATCCCAGCTCGCGTTACGTTACATATTGGACAACTGATTTCGGCGGCGAAATTATTACCAGTGATTTGCTCGATGCCACCGCGCCTCCAGTCGCTGTAGCAACGACAGTGAATGCAGCTAATTATCAGGCTCCCATCGCGCCTGATTCCATTGCCGCAACTTTCGGATCAGCGATGGCGAATGGAACCTTTTCACCACCAGCCCTGCCACTCCCAAAAATACTGGGAAACACCTCCATCACTGTCAATGGCGTAGCGGCAGACTTACTGTATGTCTCCCCCAATCAAATTAATTACCTGGTTCCTGCTGCTACTGCTTCCGGTAACGCCACCGTCGAAATCAAAACCGGAAGCAATGTCGTCGCACGAGGAACCGTCACCGTCGCCAATGTAGCTCCTGCGTTATTTACGATCACAGCCGACGGGAAAGGCATTCCCGCCGGATTCTCAACTTTTGATGGCGTAAACTTACAAGTGCTCTTCAATAGTGACCTCACGTCCCGCGTCCTTAGTCCGGGAACCGCCGCACGTCCGAATTATTTAGTTTTATTCGGGACAGGATTTCGCAGGCGCACGGCTCTCAGCAACGTGAGAGTGACTATCGGCGGCATTGTTTCGCAAATTGACTACGCCGCAGCGCAGGGCAGCTACGCCGGATTGGATCAATTGAATATCGTGATTCCAAACACAGCTCGCGGCAGCGGTGAAGTTGATTTAATTCTCACGGTTGATGGAGCGACTGCCAATAAAGTCAGAGTAAATATCGGAAATTAACCTCATAAAAGAATAGACCACAGATGACGCGGATCATGCGGGTTTTCGCTGATCTGATCCGCGTTGACCCGCTTCATCTGCGTTATCTGTGATCTATTCCTCCTCAACTAAATCCCACCTCGATAGAAAATAAAAGCGGCGAATGTTACACTGCATCCGCTATCCGCCGATGGCATTTCTCCAATAACCTGAGTTCCTTTATGAAAGTTTTTCTCCAACTTTTACTTGTCGTTCTTTTCGCAGGTCTGACATTTGCCGCCGCGCCTGAAATTAATAAAGTCGAACCGCCGAACTGGTGGGCGAATCAATCCATCGGCAGGCCGGGAAATCCGCTGCGATTATTGGTTCGCGGACATAATCTGACAAGCGCAAATGTGCAGCCACCCGCCGGATTTAAAATCAGTAACATCAAATCCAATGCCGCTGGGACGTATTTATTTCTTGATCTTGTCATCAACAAAATCAATAAGCCTGGAACGTACAATTTTAAGCTTACGACCAGCGATGGCGCGGCGGATTTGAAATTTGAAATCGCAGCTCCGTTGCCAAAGCAAGGAAATTTTCAAGGCTTCAATCAGGACGATGTAATCTATCTGATTATGCCGGATCGCTTTGCCAATGGTGATCCGACCAATGATGACCCGGTAATTTCAAAAGGCTTATTTGATCGCAGCCAAGGTCGCTATTATCACGGCGGAGATTTGCAGGGCATCATCAACAAATTGCCGTATTTGAAAGACCTTGGCATCACAGCGATTTGGCTGAATCCGATTTACGACAATACCAATCAACCGGATATGAAAGAGGTGTATGACGGACAACCGACGACGGGGTATCACGGCTACGGCGCGATTGATTTTTATGGCGTAGATGAACATCTCGGCGACGTGAAAAAATTCCGCGAACTCGTCGCAAAAGCCCATTCAATGAGGCTGAAAATTATTCAGGATCAGGTGGCAAATCATTGTGGGCCGTATCACCCGTGGGTCAACGATACACCAACGCCGACGTGGTTCAATGGCACGGAAAGCTCGCACATCAACGAAAATTGGCAGACCCATTTGGCGATGGACAAGTACGCTCCGCCGGATTTACTGAAGCCAATGCTCGACGGTTGGTTCGTCAACATTTTGCCTGACCTCAACCAGAACGATCCCGAAGTCGCCAAGTATATTATTCAAAATACGCTGTGGTGGATTAGTGTCAGCGGAATGGACGCGATTCGTCAGGACACCTTACCGTATGTGCCGCGCAAATTCTGGAATCAATGGATGACCGCCATCAAGCAAACTTATCCCAACGTCAATGTCGTAGGCGAAACGCTGGACGGGCTTCCTTCGCAAGTCGCATTTTTCCAGGGCGGCGCAAAACGCTTCGATGGCATTGATTCAAAAATTGACACTGAGTTTGATTATCCACTGTATTTCCCGCTCCGCCGTGTGTTTGCCGAAGGTCAATCTATCAGGCAACTCGTAGATATTTTGAATCAGGATTATTTGTATCCTGCGCCGGAAAAATTAGTTACGCTGCTTGGTTCGCACGATGTCGGACGCTTTATGAATGAGAAAGGCGCGACAGTCGAAGGATTAAAATTAGCATTCACATTTTTGCTGACGACACGAGGAATTCCGCAACTTTATTACGGAGATGAAATTGCAATGCGCGGCGGCAACGATCCCGACAATCGCCGCGATTTTCCGGGTGGATGGAATGGCGATGCGCACAATGCGTTTGAGGCTTCAGGGCGAACGGCAGAAGAAAATGAGGTGTTCGAGCATTTGAAAAAATTGCTCAAATTACGCAAAGAAATTAAAGAGTTAAAACATAATGTCTTGCGCCATCTGTATCTTTCGGAGGATGTCTATGTTTTTGAATGGTCAACAAAAAGTTCACCTCAAGGCAAAGTTAAAAATCCGCCTGTTGTCGTAGCAATCAATAATGGAAAGGAGCAAACAACTGTGGAGGTTTCGTCGAGTTCAATAGATTCAACGCTAATGCAGTCGTTTTTTGGTAAGGAACCCTTTAAATTTAAAGAGGTATTAGGGCAAGGCGCAAAAATAAACGGACGGAATGGACACCTATTAATCACATTACCTGCACGGTCTGCGGCAATCATCAAATAAGCTTAATCGCTTCTTTTTATAAGCAAATGGACGAATGCCCGCGATCACTCTACAATAAGTTGCAATGGTAACTTGATGAAAGCGACGGCAATAAAATCTAAGCTGAAAACCCCTTTTATTTCGGCGACAACGCCGGACGTGTCGTGGTATGCCATCGCCAATGATAAGAACCAGCGAATGGCCAAAATCAAGTTGCTTTGCCAACAAATCGCGCAAGAGTATCAGCCTGAAAAAATAATCTTGTTTGGCTCACAGGCATCCGGTCAGGCAACTGCTGACTCAGATATTGACTTGATGATAGTAATGCCGTTTGACGGGCATCCATTAGCGCAAAGCTCGTGCATGCTCAAACAATTAAATCTTTTGATGCCGATTGATTTGCTCGTGAGTACGCCGCAAAACATCCAGCAACGGCTGAAAATAGGCGATGATTTTATCCGTAATATTCTTGAACACGGAACCATTTTATATGAAACCCATCACGCAGGAATGGATTCTTGATGGCCACACGAATACAGGACAGCAAAGCTAAAAATTAAAATCTGGAATTCTCCACCTAAAAGCGGTAAACTAAACTTAATTACCGTCCTGTGACCCCGCAGGTTTGAAATAAGCCCTATGAACCTATTGAGTATGAATTTGAAATCAGCCATTGAAAAATTAACGCTCATTCTTGTCACCGCAGCGTTTTTAACCTCCTCTATTTTTGCGCAAGCCAAAACCGCAGCGAATACTGCCAATGTCATCAACATCCGCGAAGCTGGCGTCCAGTACGAGGTTCCGCAGGGTTGGCGCATCCAGCAACATCAGGACGCGCTGCAAATCACTTCTTCAGACGGAGCCGTTTCGATTATTATTGCGGTCGCCACAAATGACAATACTGAAGCCATGATTGGCGGTCTGAAAGAATATCTGAAAAAAGATTATCAAAATTACAAAGTTGCCTCTCAGCTTCAGGAAGAGCAGATCAACGGATTGAAAGTCCTGATTGAGAACGGCTCTGGCGAAACCAGCGAAGGTGTGATGGAATGGAACATCGCGGTGATATTGGGCGGCAAACGTCCACTGATCGCGTTTACCGTGTCCGATCAGAAGCTTTTCCCTGGCAATCAAGCCGATTACATCAAACTGGTACAAAGTCTTCGAAAAGCTCTCTGATTATTTTAAATTATAATCAAGGAGAATTTATTTTGATGAAGAAAACTCTGGCTCTATTTTTCGCGCTGGTAGTCCTGACGACGTGCGCATCGGCACAGGAAAAATCGTTCTTAGGCAAATGGGACATCACGGGCGATGCGCCCAATCAAAATGCCGTTTACTGGCTTGAAGTAACCAAAGAAGCCGATGGCAAATTGAGCGGCAAATTCCTCAATCGTAGTGGTAGCGTGCTGCCGCTGGCTTCCATTAAAATTGAAAACAATGAATTAACTTTCCCCGTCAACGACAAACCAAATGCTCCAACGCATCATGCCAAAGTCGTGGGCAAAGAGCTGAAAGGCTCCGTCAAAGTTGGCGAAAATACAATCAACTGGACGGGTGTTCGTCCGCCCAAATGGGGCAATAACAACGCCAACGGCAAACATAAATTTGGCGCACCCGTTGCGCTCTTCGATGGCAAGACGCTTGATAATTTTGATGCTCAGGTAAAAACCAAACCGTTTGCCTGGAAGGTCGTAGACGGTACGATGACCAATGATGTTCACGGCAATAACCTGGTTTCCAAACAACAATTCAAAGATTTCAAGATCAATTGCGAATACAAGCTCGAAGAAAAAAGTAACAGCGGAATTTATCTGCGCGGTAGATATGAATTGCAGGTGCTGGATGATTTCGGAGCTAAGTCTGACGGGCTTCACAGCCACATGTCGCTGTATAGTCGTGTCGCTCCAAAAGTCATGGCCAGCAAAAAAGTTGGCGAATGGCAGGAGATGGAAGCCATCATCGTTGGCAATCGCGTGACTGTGAAATTGAATGGTCAATTGGTGCAGGACAATATTGTGATTGATGGCATCACGGGCGGCGCGCTGGATGCTCGTGAAGGCGATCCAGGCCCGATTATGATTCAGGGCGATCACGAAAAAGTCACGTTCCGCAAAGTGGTAGTCACTCCCATCATCAAATAAATAAAGTAGCGCAATCTTTCCAGATTTATAGAGAATAAATCCAACTTGGAAAGGTTGCGCTACATTTTCAGGAGTCCCCATGCGCCCGATCTTACTGCTACTGATCCTATTCACCTCCGCTGCCGCACAACAACCTAAACAAACGATGGACGAAGACTTTGCTAAGTCCATCAAAGAATGGACAACGAAGCCGGAATTCATCAGCCCGCTGATAGATCACTTGCCCAAAGTCGCGGGCATTCCTTCACCTAAAGACGTGCTGGGCTATCACATCGGCACACCAAACAAATTGACTTACACCGAAGGCATTTATAAATATTTCCGCTCGCTCGCGGCAAAAAGCCCTCGCGTCAAAGTCTTTATCGCAGGCAAAACCGATGAAGGCCGCGACATCATTGTCGTCGCGATTGCCAACGAAGACACGATCAAAAATCTCGAACAATATCGCGGCTACCTCACACAACTTGCCGATCCGCGCAAGCTCAGCGAAGAACAAGCCCGCGAAGTCATTACCAAAGCCAAGCCGATTTATCATTTCACTGCCGGATTGCACAGCGCCGAAACAGGGCCACCCGAAATGGTGATGGAACTTGGCTATCGTTTAGCGGTCGAAGATTCTCCGCTCTTCAACAACATTCGTGACAACGTGATTGTGATGATTACGCCCGTGCTGGAACCGGACGGGCGCGACCGCTATGTGGATTGGTATTATCGCCACAAGCTCGAAGAGAAAACTGAAGACGACCGCATTACAGGTCCGCCGTATTGGGGCAAATATATTTTTCACGACAACAACCGCGACATCAATTATTCGCAAGTGGCAATGAAAGCGAGCCTTGATTGGTACTTAAACTGGCACGCGCCGATTGTGCATGACCTGCATGAATCGGTACCATTTCTATACACGTTCAGCGGGCAGGCTCCGCAAAATCCTACGCTTGACCCAATTCTGTATGGCGAGCTGCCGTGGTTCGCAAATTTTGAAATGTCGCAGATGATTAAGTACGGCATGCCGGGAGTCTGGACGCACGGATATGTAGACATGTGGTCACCCGGTTACCTCGGTTTTATGTCGTCAAATCACAACGGCATGCTGCGAATGTACGAAACATTTGGCAACGGCGGCGCGAATACGATGAAGCGCAAAGTCGCTCCGCCCGAAGGCGCAGGGCAAACTTCGCGTGAATGGTATCGTCCGCTGCCACCTTATAAAGAAGTCGTCTGGTCAATGCGCAACAACACAAATTATATGGAAACTGGCGTGTTGACCGCGCTGCAACTGACTTCGGAGTTGCCAAAAATTGTGCTGGAAAATTTTTATAAAAAATCGCGCAATTCAATTGAAGACGGAAAAGCGAAACCGCCCTTTGGATACGCGATTCTTCCTCACAGAGATGGTCATAGAGTTGAAGTTGTAGTTGAATTGCTTAGACAGCAAGGAATTGAGGTAGGGAAAATAAGTCGTGAAGTTAAAGTCAGAGAAGGCATAATTTCTGGTGGTTCATACATTGTCAAACTTGATCAGCCATACGGAAGGTTAGCCAAAATACTTCTCGAAAAACAAGTTTTTCCCGACCCTAACTTACGAACTTATGACGATACAGGCTGGACATTAGGATTGATGAACCAGGTTGAGGTATTGGAAGTTGCAGACAAAAATATTCTTGAAATAACTAACAAAGAGCTAGATTTTTCAGGGGCAAATTTTGCCACTCCTTTACCTGCAATTGATGCCAAAACTGTGGCATTCGTTGTTCCGAATTATGGCTCTAATCTGATGATAGCCATTCGCTACTCGCTCAAAAATCTAAATATCAAAGCAACCGAGAGTAACTTCAAAATAGAGGAATACGACATTCCTTCTGGTTCGTTTATTATCGCTGTTGATCAAAAAGATGCGATGAAAGTCCCGTTGTTATCACTTAGCTATGGCTTCACAGTAATGTCATTAACCAAATTGCCAGACGTGCCAATGCACGACGTAGACCTACCTCGCCTCGCTGTCTACTCAACCTGGGGCAGCACACAGGAAGTCGGATGGGTGCGACACGCGCTGGATCAATTTGGTGTGCAATACGATTTGATTTACAAAGAGCGCGTCAAGCAAGGAGATCTGCGTAATTCGTATGATGTCATCCTCATGCCGAATCAGGGTGGCAGCGGCAAGCGCATTGTCTTTGACATTGAATCCAAAGGCAAACCGCTCGCTTATACAAAATCTGACAAATTCAAAACGATGGGAATGTACGGCGAATCTGAAGACATCACCGGCGGCATGGGCTTGAGCGGCGTAGTCGAATTTGAAAAATTTATTAACTCCGGCGGAATGCTCATCACGCTTGGTACGGCGAGCTTTTTCCCCACAGAATTTGGCTTAACGCGCACCATTGATGCGAGTCGGACTTCGCCACAATTTTACGCTCCTGGCCCGATAGTCGAAGCAGAAATTCTGCAAACGACACATCCGATTTTTTATGGCTACGATAAGAAAACGATTCCTGTGCGCTACGCGAATGGGCCGTTGCTGAACGTACCGGAAACAGATCGTGCCAAACAGGTGTTGATGAAATTTCCTGGCGGCGACAAAGCAGTGCTGAGTGGATTGATGAAAGGCGCAAATGAAATCACGAATCGTCCCGCTATCGTGGATGTGCCTGTCGGAAAAGGTCGCATCCTGATGTTCGCTACCAACCCGTGCTATCGCTGGACGAATCACGGTGAATTCGGAATGCTCTTCAACTCAATTTTGCACTACAATGATTTCAAGTAGCTCAATCTTCCCGGATTTCGTTAAGCTAATCGGGAATAATCCGAACACTCTACGACATATACATTGCGGAGGAATTATGAAAAATCTCAAAGTATTTTTATTGATTGCAATCTGCGCCGTACTCGTCACAGCGCAAACCAGGCTTGGCCCCAAAGATGAAGCGCAACTGCCGGCATCCGATTTGACCCGCATCAACATTGGCGCTGAAGCGCCTGACTTCACACTGGAAGATCAGGATGGCAAGGCGGTCACGCTTTCCAATTATCGCGGCAAGAAATCTGTGGTGCTGGTTTTTTATCGCGGCTACTGGTGACCGTACTGCGCGGCTCAGCTTGGAAAGCTGAAATCATTGCTCAAAGAAACACCGAAAGCCCAGGTCGAAATTCTCGCCGTCAGCGTAGACCCACACGACAAAGCCAAAGTGATGCGTGACAAACTGAAAGGCGAACCCGGCGTAGATTATCCGATGCTCTCCGACGCCGACCATCGCGTGATTGATCGCTACGGCTTACTCAACGACAAAGCCAAACGCCCGATGCCACATCCGGCAACCATCGTGATTGACCGCCAGGGCAAAGTGCAGTGGAAATTTATTGAAGTAGATTACAAAAAGCGTCCGTCGAATGAAGAGGTACTGAAAGAAGTATTGAAGGTTGAGAAAGTCAGGTAAGGTGAGTTCGAAATTCGGTGGGATTTTTTAGCCACGAATTTCACGAATTTTCACGAAGGAAAGAATGTAAAACTTTAGTTTTTTGTCTTAAAACAACTTCGTGTTAATTCGTGAAATTCGTGGCTAATTTTATCCCCTATCCCTCATTCACCATTTCTTTTCCGCTGTCTCGCCTTCGCTACAAGTCCGGCGAGTCCGGTTCCCAGCAACAGCATCGTCGCAGGTTCCGGCACTGGTGCGACCAGGCCTGGTGCGGAAATCGTGACAGTAAGTCGGTCCGTGTATACTCCTGTCACGGCATTTAAAGGGCCAGATGATGTTCCTGTACCTGTCGCTCCGGCAAAAATCCCGGTTCCGCTTGTAATCGTATAAGTCAGCGCAAAGGACGTATCGGCTTGTTGATTCGGCGGAAAGATTGTGCCAATGAACGTCCCACTGAAATTATCGCCATTAAGCAAACTATAAGTGAATGTTCCTTTGTTTGGGCTGGTGCCGTCTCCATTTGTAATTGTGAAATTGACAGAGCCAGGTTCTACCAAAGTAAACGTTCCGATTGGAGTCACGGTTGTGCCTTTGGCAAGAAAGTCAAACATGGGTTTTGATGGATCTGTGGTGGGAACCGAAATCCCCGAACCAGTCCCACTAAAGGTAATCGTATCAGCCTTGGCTGTTGCACTGAGGCCGATCAACCAAGCCCATCCCAACATTCCAACGAAGGTGAGTATTCGTCGCGTCATAGAAATTTTCCTTTCAAAATATGAGCAAATCCGCAGCAGGCTACGAAGTTGCTGTGGTGAAAATAATCCTTTTACTCATCAATTGGAGTTCAATTGATGAGTTTAGAATGGGGAGAATTTAGCTGAAACTTAGTGAATGACCGTTTTTAGTATACGCCGATTTTTTGTGTTGGCAACTTTACCGCACACGCCTGCCAACCCCGAAAACGTTATCGCCATCGCCGTTCGCGCCTTGCAGGAAAATCTCGTTGCCGCCATCCACGACCGTGAACACATAATTCACGGTTGTGCCAAGCGAATCCTTATAATTCCCTGTGCCAGTGCAATCTCTGTTCAACTTATAAGTCCCCTGATAATCGCGGCGTGGAACTTGCAATCCATTAAAACTGGCGGCATCAAAGCCACTGATTTTTCCGCTCAGCGTATGCGTCAATAATCCTGCCGCCGCCACGCTGGGAACACCAGGTAAGCTGCCTTCCAACCGATAGCCATAATCTCCGGCGATCATTCGATTATCGCAGCGCGGCGCGTGCCATGCCGGAGCGATGCGCCTGCCATGCCCTTGCAGCACAATGCCAGGATCAGTGTTGATAATTTGTAGTTGATCGCCTTCGTCCGTGTAAATCGCCTTATAGGTGATCTGTTGATTCAACTCAGGAATCTTGAAGGTGCCGGAGCTGGTGCAGTCTTCGTTCACCGTAAAAGTACCGTTGGTACCCGTCGCCGGAATCGTCTGCCCATTGATGGTCAAGCGCACTTTAGCAGTAGTGATGCCATCGGGGGTAGCCGTAAAGATGCCATTCACCAGGAACGCGCCGACGCCGACGATGGAGCCATTCATCTGATAGCCGTATGTGCCACTGCCAGTGCGATTGGAACAACGCGACCTGCGTGATTCTTCGTGCATGGTTTGCGCCTGCTCATTGCTTTGGGCTTGGACTGTGTTGTTCGTCGTGAGTTTGTAATGAGCCAGGGCAAATAAGCCAAGCGCGAAAACAAACGTGAGAGTTGCGATGGTGATTCGTTGCATGATTTTTCTCCGATGGTTGAGGTTTTGGTTAATTATTCAAGCAGTCATTTCCTGCTGCTTAATATTTCGTGCTGTAAATTCTGCGTGGTTGATGCCGTAATCACGGGTTTCACCTTCGTCTACACGGCGAAATGCGGCTTCAACTAAATTGCCAAACAGCGTTGCTGTCACCTGCATGGCGTAAATCGTGTCGGCGACATCGCGCTCGTTCAGCAAAAGATTTTCGACGTAATC
>JAYVRW010000207.1:0-18899 GCA_043775925.1 Blastocatellia bacterium | reverse complement strand
CCGAACCGACCTCTTCCCTTACTCTCTCCACCATTCTTTCATTCTTTTTTTCAGACTCCCTTTTTTACTTTGTTCTTAACTTAATGCCATTGCCCTTTGGCTACACTGGATCGGATTCTTTCACTTTTAAAATTACGTCAGGCGGGCAGGATTCCAACACGGCAACGGTTTCAATTACTGTTGCGGCAGATAAGACCCGCATTATTGATTATGTCATTGACGCTGGCGGCGCGGGTCTGCGCGGCACAGTAACTTTCATCTTGACTACGCAGGCGACGACGGGCGGAGGCGTGATTTCGCCAGCTTCCAGCGTGAGTGCACTCACGGATGCGACAGGCAAGTACGATACGAGCGTGATTGCTTCTACAAACCTTAGCCCGAAAACTTATTATCAAGCTTATTTTCAGACTAATTATTCAGATCGTCGCTTGTTAGGAGTGTACGACATCCCCGTGAGCGCGACGGCGATTGTGTTGCAGCCCTATAAAGTTACTGACACGAATCTGGCCTCACGCTATACATTTGCTGATAAAGCCAGCGTAGACTCCCTTCAGACAGCGAATGCCAACGCTGTTTTTCAGTCACTTTTGCCAAGCGGAATTGACGACGGGCGTGTAATTTCCTACGACGGCGGCACCGGGCGCATGCGTAGTTCAGCAATCCGCGAATCAACCACGAAAATTCAGTTAGATAAACCCTTGGGCGACGTGTTTGCTGACTCTATAAATGCGCGTCACAGCGGCGATGGCTCGGCTTTGACGAACCTTGTCGGAACTGGTAGCGGTGGATCGGACTCAGAAGGTTCGCTCTCGATGATAGCAAACAAGAATGGAGCCTCTCCTGGAGCGATTTTATCTGGGGCAATTGGACAGGCGGGGAGCCGCGTGACAGTGTACGAGGGCTACGCAGATCGCTACAAATTGCTCAAGCCCCTTGAGTTGCCATCCGCAACTATTGCCCAAATTGCCGCCATGCCTAGCGGTACAATTGCCCGCGCCAGTGACCGAGGGCGAGATTTAACCCTCAGTCTCAACGGGCGAGCGGTCTCACTCAATCGCGGCAGGTTCAACGTTCAAGAATTTGGGGCTGGGCCGGGCGCATCAGCGGCGACAAATACCAGTGCAATTCAAGATACACTGACCGCAGCAGCGGCAGCGCGTCTCTCCTACCAGACCAGTGCTGGTCTATACGCAGGATCAATGCCAGTTGTAGAATTTCCGCAAGGCGCAGCGGTCTATGAGATTTCCGCTACGATTGATCTTGTAGATTCCTCTGTACAGATTGAGGGCAATCAGGCGGTATTGAAAAAAGCAGCTACTTTTACAGGAACAGCCGCTTTCAGCCGCTCAGCATCGGCGTGGTTGACACGTATCGAAGGATTGCAGTTTGATGGATTTACGGACGGGATCGTACTGAATTCGTCCAACTTGGATAACGGTAGCATCCAAATCCGCAATTGTTCTTTTTTGACATTACCAACGATGCAATTTCTATTCAAGCACAAAGCTCTATTGTGATTGTCGAGCGTAACCGCTTCAATAATTCACGTCATCCGCTCAAACTCATTGCCTCTGATAAGGCCGAATTCCGCGATAACTGGGTTCAAGCACGCGTGTTCACCGTAGATCGGGATGCGGCAATTATTTCCTATAGCAGTTCACTGAGGATTGAGGGAGGCGTATTTGTTCCAGTTGTGCAAACGGTCGCGGAACCAGCCTGGGTGAATAATTATGACACTATCCGTATAGATCACGTTCGCTGGGGCGGCGAAGCTGGCAGCATGACGATTGTAAACAATTACGCCGGAGCAGATATAGTCTACCCCGTAGTGCCATCAGGTGTGTCAATTACTGAATCTGCGAACTATCACACGAATCCTTTGTACGCGCCTTCTATCAGGTTGTTTGACTTGCCAAACTTCCTTCGAGTGAAGGATTGTGTTGGGTTTCCAGATCAAAGTATTATCGGCTGGTCTTCTACTATTGCTGGAACAACTAAATCTAATTTGGTTGCCTCTGTTGGAGCCTCCGCAGGCAAATTGTCGTGGATGTAAGCGGCAACGCCTTCCCAGGTGGCGGTGCTGCGCTGCCACTAATTGCTGCTGAATTGCAGCCTTACGTGTTGCAGAATTATGCGAATCCGGGTTTCCCTCAACCCTCCTGGCTGACTCCAAGCTACACAGGGAATGAGGCCTATATTGATTTTGATTATTTGAAATATGCGCCAGTCGAGGCGCATCCAACTGTGCAGGTAGAGTTTCACTCGAACGTAAATTCCGCAGCAAGCGGCCTGTATCAGGGAACGTGCGTTGGGAAGATTTTTTTCATCACTACCTATAACTACACGGCGAGTGAAGTCAGAACGGTCGCAACGTTTGTGCCTGAATACAATATGGTCGGGGCTGGTGGTGGCGGCGGTTATACGGTAGCTTTGACTTGGTTCTCGACAGGCGCGAACGGGATTGCGCCTAGCGCAAGTAATAAAGCCATCAGAATTACTTTCACCGCTTCAGCCCCACAACAAGTGCAAGGTCATGTGAGATTGATCGAAGTCGGGACAACTCCAATGCAGCGATTCAATTAAAGGCAAAATATAGTTATTTTTTAGAAAAGCCAGCCTTGAGCGATGGCGGTGACGCAGAAGCAGCTCGGATCGCAGGGGGTAGGAATTGTAATTAGATTAGATTTTTTTTCATCGGTGACATTTTGGTGACAGGGCTAAGTTTATTATTTCTACTTTGAGCCTCTCGCTGGCTTTGCTGCAAGCCGTCGTAACTGTAATATTTAGTACGGTTTGATGAAATTTAATACGATCTGGAAAAAGCGGTAAACTGGCTTTTAACCAGTGGGTCGCAGGTTCGAGTCCCGCACGGCTCACCACTAATTTCAAAATCAAAAGCCTGCTTATCAGAAATGATAAGCAGGCTTTTGATTTTTATGAAATCTATGGAGTGCTACGGCTCGACGCAGCTTTGCGTTCATAGCGAACGGTTTACGATAAAATGCGAAAAATTAGCGGCGAAAAAAAGCTACGTCGAGCCGCAGCACTTCAAAATTATTCACTCGCTGACGCTCGCGTACCTATCTATTCTTCACCCTCACCAGCGTCCAGCGGTCTCGCGTCCAGATTTTTTCGGCTGACATCACGGCTTCAATTTCGGAAATCCAGCGAACAGGAGAAATGACCAACAGGCTTTTTGATGGTTGCATTTCGATCATCGCGGCGATTTGCTCCGGTTTCATCAGCGTGATTAATTCGGAATGTGCATCGCGCAGCGGCAATTGCGGGGCGTAATAATCAATGCTGTGATGATTGTTAATATAAAACACCAGACGTTCGTTCGCGGTGGCGGCTTCGCTGGCTTTGACCGCGATTTCAGCCGTCGTCTGTTTGAATTCAACCAATGGATCAAAGGCTCGCAACGCCATTATTAAAGTCAGCGCCAACCCGAAAGGCATTACCAAAGTTGCGACGCGCTCGCTTTTTAAAACTAATAATGAAAAACAAACTACCGCCGTCAGGGATAACGTAGCTGAGACTTGCAGTACAACAAATGAATTACAGAAGTTGAAATCTGAGGAGTGAATCGCCAGCCAGGCCGCTCCAATCATCATCAACGCGCAGAGTGCAGTGATGATCCAGCGCCAGGCTGAACGCGGCGGACTTTCCCACCATTCATTGAATTGATGTCCAATTAAAATAGCGATGGCAGGAAAGACTGGCAAAATATAGCCCGTCAATTTTGAAGAAGAAATTGAAAAAAATCCAATGACGGTTCCGATCCAAAGCCACAAAAATAAGACTAAAGGCTGCGAGCGATATTGCAACAATTCGCGCCAATCTTTGAAGCTGGAAAAAAGAGAGCGAAGCAGGTACGGTGTCCACGGCAGACAGCCCAAAAGCGCAACCATCGGGAAAAAGTAAAACGGCTGCGGATGCTTATATTTATTGGTCAGGAATCGTTGGAAGTGATGCTGAATAAAAAATTCATCAATGAAGGCACGCCCGTGAATCAGAAGCATCGGCGCGTACCAGGTCGAAATTGTCACCAGGAAAATCAGGCAGCCAAGCCCAAATAATTTTGGATTTTTGAGGATGGAAAACAGCTCAGCAGTTAGTAATAAAAACGCTCCAATAATAATCGCAGGGAGCAGGATTCCGATTAATCCTTTGGCTAACACGGCTAAGCCCACGCCGAAGCAGCAGATGTACCAGTCACGATTTTTGCGATCCTGAAACCAGAGATAAAAAAATACCAAAGCAATTTCCATCGCTACGGCGAGAGGTAAATCAAATGTCGCCGCCCGCGAAAATCCAATCCAGATACCACTTGAAACCAAAGACACTGCCGCCAGATAGCCGAAACGATACGAGGAAATCCGGCGTCCAAAATATAACAATAGAAAAATTCCAAAGCTGGAAAAAATCGCGGTGGGGAAGCGAGCAGCGAATTCGGAACGACCCAGAAATTTGAATCCCAGCGCCGTCAACCAATACGTCAGCGCAGGTTTTTCAAACCAATTCAGATGCCAGAGTTGCGGCGTAATCCAATCTCCGCGTTCGTACATTTCCCGCGCAATTTGCGCGTAGCGCGGTTCGTCCGGCCCAATGTAAGAAATGTGACCGAGCTTAAAAAATAAATTTATCGAACAGAGAATGAGTAACGCGACGACACAAAAAAATAAGGTAAAGTCGCGCGATTTTATTGATCGGGTTTGCGCCATGTTGAAATCAAGTTTAGATTCTTTGCTAACGAACAGATAAATTGCTGTGTCAGTAGCCCGACCGTGAGGGAGGGTTCATTTTTGTGAAGCTGCCCTTGCTGACGTGCGGGCTACTGACACTGGTAAAACTAAACTCAAGGTTATCACACGATGTCAGAACTATTGAAGGTTGCAGTTATTGGCGCGGGTCATTTAGGGCAGCATCACGCCAGAATTTATGCTGGTTTGTCGGACGTTGAATTGGTTGCTGTCTGCGATACCAACGAAGCCAAAGGCAAGGCTATCGCCGAACAGCATAAGACAGAATTCGTCAATGATTACGGGCAAATTCTTGATTGGGTTCAAGCGGTGAGTATTGCGACTCCGACAGTCAGCCACGCTGAAATTGCGCATGAATTTTTGCAGCGTGGGATTCACTGTTTAGTCGAAAAACCGATTGCCAAAAATTTAATTGAAGCCGATGCCATAATTGCGCTCGCGGCTGAAAAAAATGCGGTGCTGCAAATCGGACATGTCGAACGGTTCAATCCGGCATTTCTGGCGATCAAAAATAAAATTCATCAACCATACTTTTTTGAAGCGCATCGCCTCGGAATTTTCACCATGCGTTCGCTCGACATTGATGTCGTGATGGATTTGATGGTGCATGAACTTGATTTAATTGCCTCGCTCGTGAATTCCGAAGTCGTCAAACTTGATGCTGTTGGGATTCCGATTCTGACTCCAAAAGTAGATTTGGCTAATGCGCGAATTGAATTTGCGAACGGCTGCATCGCCAATATTACTGCCAGCCGCGTGTCTGGCGAGAAGATGCGGAAGCTCAGGATTTTTCAGCCGCACGAATATTTTTCATTGGATTTCGGCGATCAGGAATTGAGCATGTGCAAGCTGGCTCCGCCTGCGCCGGGCAGCTTTTTGCCAGAGATTCAGGCCGGCAAAGTTGAAATCGAAAAACGCGAACCACTGCTGGCGGAACTTGAATCTTTTGTGAATGCGATAGTAACGAAAACTGCTCCGGTCGTAAGTGGCGCAGACGGGCGAAGGGCACTCGCGTTAGCGCTGGAAACGCTTGAAAAAATTAATGAACATTCAGGGAAATTTAATTTCCGAAAGTAGCGCAAACTCTCCAGTTTGCAATTTGGCAATCTCGGTTTTGGTGAAAAATCAAATCCCTGCTTGCGAATGAAGCGGGTTTTTAGCAATGAAAATTTTTAATGCAAAATGTAAACAGGAATGTTTGCGCTACACCGCGATGCTATTGATCGTAATATCGTTCCAACTTTCTGCGCAGCCAGAAAAATTCCAAACCAGTAAATTATTCAAGGGACGCATCGCCGTTCAACTGTGGAGCTTTCGCGCGGCGTTTGAAAAAGATGTTCCCGGTACGCTCAAACGGGTTCGCGCGCTCGGCTTCAAGTATGTCGAGTTAGCTGGATTTTACGGAATGACAGCGCAGCAATTTAAAGTCGAACTCGTCCGCGCCGGGTTGACCCCGATTAGCATGCACATCGACTATGACGCTGCGCGTGACAAGCTGGATGAAGTCATCAGAGACGCGAAAACATTGGGTGTGAAGCAGGTCGGCGTCCCGTGGATCAACTCTCCGTTTACGAAAAAAGATTGCGAAGACGCGATTCAGGTTTTCAATCGCGCCGGAGAAAAATTGGCAGCGCAGGGCATCACATTTTTTTATCATACACACGGCTACGAATTCGTTCCGAATGAAGGCGGCAAGGGAACTTTGTTTGAGCTGTTAATGACGCAGACAAATTCGAAATTTTTCAAGCTGCAACTGGACACGTTTCACGTTATTTATCCCGGACAAGACCCAGCGAAACTGCTCCAAAAATATCCCGGCAGATTTATCTCAATGCATCTCAAGGACATTCGTAAAGACATCGTCGGAAACAACTCCGGCGAAGCCAAAGACGAAGACGGCAGACCCATCGGGCAAGGCAAAGTTAATTGGACTGCGGTACTGAAGGCAGCGAAAAAAGAGGGAATTCAGTGGTACATTATCGAAGATGAAACGCCGACGGTGTGGGACGGCGTGGTGCAAAGCTTGAAGTATTTAGCCCGCACGAAATAAGGGCAGGCCTTCTTTACTTGATGGCAATGGTCGAAAGGTTACTGGAAATTCCGTTACGGGAGACGACTACGGAATGGGTTCCGCTGTTAATATTCGCTGGTAAGAGGGCATTATATTGATTCAATCCGACATATCCCGGAGAGCGTCCCGCATACAAAACAGTTGCCGGAGCATCATCAATTTTAATCACGACACTGGCACTCACATCACCATCGGCATCAGTCACATCCGTTCCAAGTCCTGTTCCAAACAGAGCAATAATATTTGGCTCACCCGTCCCTCGTTTGGCATTGAACGGAGCGCCCGCGAAGGTGATCGCATCAAGCGCAGCAGCGGCGCCTTTGCCATCCTGACTTAACGTGAAAATTGACGGAGCAACTGCAACTACCTGCATGACGCCACTTGAGATTTTTCCATTACTGTCGGTAATTGTGACTGCTGCCGGGCCTGCCAAGGTGCCAGCCGGAATTTGATAATTGATCTGTCCTGATGAGACAAAAAACAATGGCGCAAGGCGATCTGTTCCGGCGCTGTCAGTCACCGTGACAGTCGTTCCGGCCAATGTTGTCGGTAATGGAACCGAAGGAGCCGGAGCCGTAGTTGTCGCCAGCGCAGGCCCGAAAGCGGAAACAATTCCTTTGGCAGTAATTGAATTACCGCTGTAATTCGCGCCGGAAACGGTGACTTCATCGGCTCCTAATCTAGTCAGGAAAAGGTTGGTTAATCCGCGATTACTAGACTGAAATGCATTGCTGACGGGGAAGTTGGTCGAGGCAGTTATTCCAACTACCACGACATTACCAATGGCATCAACTCTAATGTCGCTGCATATATCGCCACTGCTACCCCCCAGATAGGTAGAATACAAAAGTTGTGACCCGCTGGCATTTATCTTGGTGACAAAGCCGGTGATCGAACCGCCACTGTAGGTGGATTGAAGTGCATTGACGACTGGGAAATTCTGCGCCCGCGTCTCACCAACCACGTAAGCGTTACCGACTATATCCACTGCAATTCCTGTCGCGGCATCAATCACGCCATCGTTTGGTATGGCGCTGACCGTTGAGCCTCCAAGATACGTTGAATAATTCATGGAGCCGTCGGAATTTAATTTGGTGACGAACCCGTGATAGGGTTCCAGGAATGGAACACTGACATTTGATTGAAGGGCATTCTTCAAAGGGAAATTTGTTGAAGAGGTATCGCCTGCTAGATAAATTGTTCCATTGGGACCGAGAGCGAGAGAAAAAATTTCATCATCGCTACTGCCACCAAGATAGGTAGAAAAGATCAACGCGGAACCGTCATTACTTAGTTTCGTCACAAATCCATCGCCGTATCCATCGCTGCCGGCACCGCCATAGGAGGACTGCACTGCATTTTGGACTGGAAAATTGCTGGAAAGAGTGACGCCTTCGATATAGACGTTATTATCATCAACTGCAATGTTTCCGCCTTCATCAAGACTGCTGCCACCCATAAAAGTTGAGAACAGTAATGTTGATCCGGTCGCATTAATTTTGGCAACAAATACGTCACCAGTTCCACCACGAAAGGTTGGGAAAAGCGCGTTGGCAATAGGGAAATTGGTGGAATTCGTGACCCCTGTGATGTAAGCGTTGCCCGAAGAATCCACCGCAATTCCGCTGGCGTAATCGGCGTCACCACTGCCGCCGAGATAAGTGGAATAAATCAGCGCCGATCCATCAGTTGCCATTTTTGTCACGAACGAATGATAAGAATCAGTGAGAGCCGTACTAAAACTGGATTGCAAAGGGTTTTGCAGCGGGAAATTGGTGGAGGAGGTATCACCAGTTAAATAAATGCTTTTATCCGGCCCAATCGCTATACCGAAAACCTCATCATCGCGGCTTCCGCCCAGGTACGTCGCAAAGATCAATGACGATCCATCCGGCGTAAACTTAGCCACAAAGCCATCGCCTAAACCATCAATTCCCGCGCCATTATAAGTGGATTGACCTCCATTTTTGGTGGGGAAATTAGTTGAGTTCGTGACGCCTCCAACGTAAATATTGCCATCGGAATCAAGCGCCATTGCTACGTCTTCGACCTGATTGTTACCGCCAAAATACGTCGAAAAATTCAGCACCGGATCAATGACCAGCGGCTGGCTGGCATCGTATTCCGCCATTTCAAATCCTGTCTGACCTTTTTCTCTGAGCGCATAATTTCCAGCGACGATTTGTCTGACGCCATTAATTTCCTGATAGATGACAGGCTTGTGTTGGCGAATTTCACTCGTTCCGGTTTTCAAAATCAGATCACCATTTTCAGCCAGCCTTGGCTTGGCGCTGCCGGAAAATTTCATTTTAATTTGGCGGGGATCGGCTCCGCTGGCGACTACCCAGTCGTATTCAAGTTGACGCTGATTGCCGTACCAGATCAAGTCAATACCGGGGTAGACTTCGTTGTAGCGTACTTTGCCATAATTAGCGATATTGGTCTGCGCAGCATTATTCCCGATGAAATAATTACTCTTGCCTGCGAGTTGATCTACGCCAGTTATTTTCGGAGTTGGATTCGCGCCGATTAATTCCATGCGTAAAACATCCCTCTGAAGCTTTGGCGCTGAAGCAATTTTTCGTGATTGGCGTAAATCAAGGATGGCTTCAGTGGGTGTCAGCATAAGGCTGTAACCATTGCCGCGCGAAAGAAATTTTACCCGCGCATCGGTCTGTCCCTGATTCGCTTCAAAGCTCAATGGGAGGTGACCAAAATGAGCTGGACGATTAGCAACCGCTACTTGACTATCCTTTTTGTGAGCAGCAAGATTATTAACTGGCATTACCCACGAATTAACAAGGAAGACTGCGCCAATAATGAGGCTGACGAAGGTGAGATGAAGGAAGACATTTTTACTGCTGATCGGGTATAGCATTTGAATTTCAGGTATTTTAAGAAAATTTTTTAATTTAGGTCTGATGCAATTCATCCTGGCTACCTATCGAATTCTTTCGAGAGAGCGGCAATCATGAGAAGCGGCATCCCACTTAACGAATTACATCAAAACAGACGTTTGTAATGCGTCATTGGATGCTATAAATTTTGCGCGTACTGGATTATTTTATACTCTCTTTCGTTAGATATGCGAATCAGGGGTTGAAGACTAACAGTAAAAGAGCAAAAGTGAGCTTGCCAACGTCGCGGTCAGGCGGCACGAAAAATTGTACGGGGAGAGATTCTCAGAAACTGTATGACGCTACGCTTGGAGCCGACGCTTGCGCTTCAGTCATTTAAATTACGCACAGACTTCAATTAACTTCTATCACGAGGAACAACCAATGAAAAAAATCATCACCACCATCGTATTTATTTTAAGTTTAGCGGCGACGCTTTCGGCTGCTGTTACGCCGCACGTGCTGTTCACCGAAGGCGCAGTTTTACAACGTGAAATGGCGATTCCGGTGTGGGGCAGCGCCGATCCGGGCGAAAAAATTACCGTTGAATTGAACGGGCAATCCGTGACCAGTTCGGCTGATGGTTCAGGTCATTGGATGGTCAAACTCAAACCCATCAAAGCGGGTGGACCTTACCTACTGAAAATTAATTCACTTGAGATTAAAAATATTTTGATTGGCGATGTCTGGATTTGCAGCGGTCAGTCGAATATGGAATGGCGGCTCAGACAAACCAGCAATGCAGAGGCTGATGTCGCGGCGGCGAATTATCCAAAGATTCGTTTGTTTCAAGTCCCGCGGACTGAAGTTGATGCTGAGCAATCCGCCGTCAAATCCAGTTGGAAGGAATGCACGCCTGAAAGCGCCGCCAATTTTTCTGCTATCGGATATTTTTTCGGACGCGATTTGCACAAAAATCTCAATGTTCCGATTGGCTTAATTAATAACGCGGTTGGAGGTTCTCCGGCGGAATCGTGGATGAGTAATACTGTTCTTAACGGTGACAGCGAATACAAACAATTTCACGAGGCGTATCCGTCGCAAATGGAGAAATACCGTGCAGCTTTGGAAAAGCAAAAAGAAGCTGTCGAGAAAGCGAAGGCTGACGGTACAAAAGCTCCGAATGCGCCCGGTAAGCCGTGGATGCCTTCAGGTCTTTATAACGGAATGCTGACGCCGCTGGCTCCCTACGCGATCAAGGGAGCCATTTGGTATCAGGGCGAATCGAATGCCGGACGTGCGTATCAATATCGCCGTTTGTTTCCGGTGATGATTAAGAATTGGCGCGATAAATGGGGGCAGGGAGACTTTACATTTTTATTCGTGCAGCTTGCGGCGTGGGGGCCGAATGGCAATACATTAGGCGAAAGCGATTGGGCGGAATTACGTGAAGCACAGACGATGACATTGACTACCTCACCAAAAACCGGAATGGCGTTGGCGATTGATTACGGGACTTATGACGATATTCATCCGAAAAATAAACAACCTATCGGGGAGCGTTTGGCCTTAGCGGCACGATCCATTGCCTACAATCAAAAGCTCGTGTTTTCAGGCCCGATGTTTGAAGCAATGAAAATTAATAGCGACAAAATTGCTTTGAATTTCAAGTCCATAGGCGGAGGTTTGGAAGCGAAAGGTGGAGAATTGAAAGGTTTTATTATTGCTGGCGAAGACAAAATCTGGCACGAAGCGAAAGCTGAAATCAAAGGAAAAACCGTCATCGTTTCATCACGTGAAGTGGCACAGCCGGTGGCTGTTCGATACGCGTGGGCGAAATTTCCAACGTGTAATCTTTATAACAAAGAAGGCTTGCCAGCGGTTCCATTTCGGACGGATGATTGGGCGATGGTGACGAAGCGATAGGATTACGGATGAGGTCTTTGGCTTTTGGGCTTTGGTTTTTGGTAAGGTCTTGAAAAGATTCACCTTGACGAGAAGATCAACTCTCGTGTGGTGGCTGCCAGAGGCTAATCATTCGTGTTGAAGTGCAAAGACCAAAAGTCCAAGACCCAAGACCGTATCAGTGACAGGGTAATTATTTAGCCTGACTGCGATAGGAGGGGAAAGGGATAACTTTATCGCTAGTAGTTGATTGTCTCTGGCGAGGTGGTTTTTTAGATTTATCCGCATACATGGCAGTGTCAGACGCTGCCATCAATTGTTCGAGCGAGGTGCCGTCATGGTCATATTCTGCGACTCCGATACTCACACCGGCTCTGGCTTCGCCGCCGTTTTCGTTGCGTACGACCAACGCACTCACCGCCAGACGCAATCGTTCAATCAATGGCTCGACATCCTGCTTGCTGGATTCTGGCAGGATGGCGACGAATTCATCTCCGGCATAACGTCCGAGGAATTCATGAGTTCTAAATTGTGATCTCATGACTTCAGCCACCGCTTCAAGGTAGCGATCCCCCATTTTATGTCCGAGCGTGTCATTGATATTTTTGAAGCCGTCAAGGTCCATCATTACAAATGAAAAAGGTTTCTTGAAACGCCGCGCCTGATGCGCGGCCTTTTCAAATTCTTTGAGAATGGCGCGCAGGTTGGGCAGGCCGGTCAAACGGTCAGTCATGGCAGTTGTTTCCATTTCTTCGTGTTCACGGGCATTGACAATGGCATCACCAGCGAGGCGTGCGATAGATTCGAGGATACGCACGTGTTCGCTGGTGTACGGCGTCGCTTCAACCGAGTAGAGCGCAAGGACTCCGAGCACCTGACTATTTTTCATCAAAGGCACGGCGAGCGAATAAAAATAATCATCAGCCAGCTCGACCTGAAGAGCACTGAAATCTAAACGTGGCCCCGAATTACAAAGGGATTCCTGATTGAGGAAGACCCAGCCCGAGACACCTAGCCCGACTCTCATCTGTCGCTCAATAATGAAGTGAGCGTCCCTGCCGGTGGCATAGGCGACACGCAATCTTTCGCTTTCCTTTTCCTTTAAAAAGACGACGCTGGTGGTCGAAGGAATTAAGGCTGAAACCCGGTTGAGTAATTCCGTTAAAGTACTGCTGAGCGAAAGGCTGCTGCCGATAGATTGGGCAATTTCATAAAGGACTATCGCTTCTCGATGCGCTTCTCTGATTTTCTCGAGCGGAGAGGGCGGTTGAATAATTTTCTCGAATTCATTTTGCTCCAGGTTGAGAGAGTTTTTCTCAAGCGAAACTGCTTCATACGCTGATGGCTGACAGGCGGTAATTTGAGCTTCAAACTCAGAGAGATGATGAATGAACTGTTCCACCAGCTCTGGATCAAAAACAGTTCCTGCCTGGGCTTGGATAGCATTAATAGCATTGTTTCGCGTCAGGGGCTTTTGATGTAAATACCCTTCCCGTGAGCTGTCATAACTTTCGACCAGACTGAGAATGCGGGCGGTGATGGGAATATCTTTTCCGCCTAAGGCGTCAGGATAACCTAATCCATCCCATCGTTCATGATGGTGGCGAACGGCTGGCACTACCGGATAGGGGAATTTGACCTGGCTGAGAATTTCGGCACTGACGACGGGGTGAATTTTTAACTTTTCCTCTTCTGCCTGTGTCAGGTGTCCGGGTTTATTGAGGATATAATCAGGAACGGCTAATTTCCCGACATCGTGTAACATCGCGCCCGCTTCGATGGCCTGCGTTTCAAGCTCCGACAGCCCCAATACCTGCGCCAATCCGCGACCGTAGATTTTAACACGCACCACGTGTTCCATGGTTGCGTTGTCCTTGGCATCAATGGCTAATGCCAGAGCCTGCACAATCGAAAGATGAAGGTCATTCATTTCTTCGATGCGGGTCATTTTCTCGGCAACTTTTTTGTTGTATTGCGTGTAAGAAAGATAAATGAGTGCCAGGACCGGAATACCTGCGATGGTGGCTACCCAGCCAAATTGCTGAACACAAAAATAGGTGATGACGGAAAGAAAAGATAACGGGAAATACGTGATCGCTGCCCACAGATTGTTATCCACCCAGGAGCGCCAGATTGAGGTGCGATAACGTAAGCTCAGGATCGTTGCCAGGAGCGAGCTGCAAATCAGAAAATGAACTGCCGAAGCCACAAAAAGCGGCATAATCAGTTTGACAGCCGCCTGCTTGAGTCCGTGGTAGGGGGCTAAGTCGAGCAACTTCATGAGCAACTCGTAACTGAAGCTAATGCCAAAAAAAGCGCAGGCCAGCATCGCCATTGAAAAAAGGTTGCTGCCGATTCTGCGAACGCTTCGCACCGAGGCGACGAAACCATCCAGTCCACTCACTACCACCGCCGCCGCCGGACCGTGCAGGACTAATAGTAAATAGGTCAGTGCATCCGAAAGAGAAAGAGATTGCTGCGTCTTATTGCCGAACTTTAATCCCGGGGTCGTAATCTGGACGGGCTTCAAGCTGACGATGACGACTGTCACTGCAAACGCGGCGATTTCGGTCAAATGTTCCTGCTCCGTAGAGAAGAGAATAACCAGATTTCGCAGCCAGTAAAACCCTCCAATGGCAATGATAGCCCACTGGAAAATTATCGCTGGCAGAGGATGTTGAGCGCGTTTCGTCACTAATAAAAAATACTGTTTCTAAGTGGGGTTGTGAAAAAGATTGTAGACTGTATACCGAGTGGGCCGACGGTTTTAAGGCTTTATAAAAGTTACACCGTCACCAATTCAATACTATAGCGAATAACAAAAAAATAAGGGAGTAAATTTTTTTAATACTGAGACTTCAGCCATTTCTGTGGCAATGCGTCAAGATTTTATTATTCTGATTCTTTTCAGCTAAGATTTTCCTTCTTTGTTAAATTCAGTTCGAGGGCAAGGTAATTAAAATGGATAAAATTGTTTGATTGATGATAAGTTTTTGATACTTGTCGTGATAATTGGAACTGATCAATGATTGCCACTGAGGGAGACCAATCCAGGCTATAGACAAGTTTTGATAGGGGGCGATGCCAGAGCCTTACTCCCGGCTAAGTGGATTAGCGATAACTTATCTGGCCCAGCTACTGATCACCTTTTCTTCCTCGTAAAAATGCGGAGTAACGGATTCTGGCTTAACTATCTGGAGCGTTAAGAGGTCTTCCACTAATTCGCCGGGAGCGGGTTTGGCGAACAAATACCCTTGTCCGAAACGACAACCGAGCCTGTTCAAATAGTGGTGTTGATGTGCCGTTTCAATTCCTTCGGCGACGACCTCCATCCGCAGTTTCTCAGCCAGGAAAATAATGGTTTCGACGATCTGCGCACTATTGGTGTCCTGTTCGATCCGTCCAACGAACGAGCGGTCAATTTTTAGAATGTCGAACGGAAAGCGATGCAAATAACTGAGTGAGGAATAGCCTGTGCCGAAATCATCCAGACTCAGTTTGATCCCCAGTCCTTTGAGCTGATGCAAAATTTCCGCCGCTTGCGCCGGATTGGTAATCACCAGGCTTTCCGTGACTTCCAACCGCACGCAACGCGGATCAATTTTGGTTTGTGTCAGAATCGCTGCCACTTGTTCGAGCAGGTCTGGGTGTCTGAAATGATGCGCTGACAAATTTGAGCTGATCGTCAACGGTGTCTCGGACGGAAACTGGTGGTGCCAGGCGGCAGTTTGGCGACAGGCTTCGCGCAGCACATAGAGGTCAAGTTCGACAATCAGCCCGGTTTCCTCGGCGAGCGGAATAAACTCCATCGGTGGAATAAGACCGCGCACCGGATGTTGCCAGCGCACCAGAGCCTCGAAGCCGCTGACGCTTCCCGCTTCCAGCAGCATGATAGGTTGGTAATAAACTTTCAATTCCCGCTTCTCTATCGCGTGGCGCAGCGCCGTTTCCAATTCCATCTGCTGCACCGCATGATCATGCAAGGACTGGTCAAAGAGTTCGTGGCGCGCTTTGCCGTTGGCTTTGGCACGATACATCGCCAGATCGGAATCGCGCAGAACATCTTCGGGGGATTGATAGCCCGTGGTAGACACTGAGATGCCGATGCTGCCGGAAATATGGGCTTCCTTGCCATTCAAATCATAAGGCGTGGTCAATTGCGCCTGGATGCGCTCGGCAGTGGGTGCAGCGCCTTCCAAGCCTTCGATGCCATCCAGCAAAATCGCAAATTCGTCGCCGCCCAGCGGGCTACGGTGTCGAGCTTCCGTACACATTGTTGCAAGCGCTCGGCCACCTGCAGGAGCAAAATATCCCCGTATTGATGACCGAGGCTATCATTGACGAATTTGAAGCGATCCAGGTCAATAAACAGGACGGCAAACTGATAGTCGCTATGTCGTTTGGCACGTTCTACGGCCAGGCTCAAGCGTTCAGTGAGTAGAATGCGATTGGGCAAGCCCGTCAAACCATCATGAAACGCCGCATGGTAGATCTTTTCATCCGCTTGTTTGCGTTCGGTGATGTTCTGAATTTGGAAGATGTAATGTAGGGGGACTCCCTGCGGATCGCGTACCAGCGAAATGCTCTGCAACACCCAAACCTCAAATCCCGCGCTATGCAGTAAACGTTTCTCTACTTGCGAAGCGGCTGTATGTCCTTCCGTTAATTGATAAAGCTGGGTGAGATCATTGCCCAAATCTTCTGGATGTGTGAGCGACTGAAAGGTGACGGCGAGCAATTCCTCCTCTGCATACCCCAGCATCTGACACAGCGCCTGATTTACCTTTTCCCAGCGTCCTTCGAGCGATACTAATCCCATACCTGCCGCATGATCGAAGGCGCTACGAAATTGCTCTTCGCGTTCTTTCAGGGTTTTACCGATACGTTCCTGTTCGGCGATGTGATGCGAAAGTTCGACGACGTGCTTTTGTGCCTGTTCGGCCTGCTCCTGAGAAACTTCGACATTGCGCAGATACACGCGATAGGTGAAGTACACCACCGCTACAATCGGCGCGACGGAAAGGAATGCATAGAAGCCAAAGCTTTCAATTAATTTGGCAATGAGACCGGCGGCGGAAGCTCCGGCAAAATAGGTGATGGAAGTCCAGAGAAAGCTGGTTGTCCAGGTGTGCCAAAATCCTTTTTTGGTGACCAGGGCAAAGCGCATCGCAGCTAAGCCGGAATTCACAATGTATTGCACGAAGGCAATCAGGCAAATCATCCCGATATAACGCGGCGAAAAAGTCGCAAGGGTAGTGTCGCGTGCGGAGCCAAAACACAGGCAGGTGGCGTGGACAGTGGCAAACGTAGCACACGCCATCACAGCAGGGTTGAAAGCAAAAGGGAGTGGGCGCTTGGTAATGCGGATTGAGGCACTCAGCCCATCCGCGATGGCTAACACGATGGCAGCCTCTCCTCCATACAACAATAACGTGAGGAAGATGAGTGAATCCGAAACAGTGATTTCCCCCTTGGTGCCAGGGATTTTTACAATCAGGTAAGTGCTACAAGTCACCGTCACCAACAGGATTACGCCATAACCGAAATTGAGTACCGTCATGTCCAGAAAGATGAACGCGTAAACGCCGCAGATCGTGCCCAGGGCAATGACCAGTAGGCCAAATAAATCAATTGGTTTTCGCTGACTCATCTGAATTTCGGAAAACTAAGCTGTCCGTCTCATTCCGTGTTTTCAGTCGCAATTACTGTGGTAGTAACCTCAGTGCCCGGTTCGTTGCCGAGGTTAGATTTTTGTTGCGTAATAACGGGTAAAATATGAGGGCAGTCAATCTTACCGGCGTTGGTTGCAGGCGCACTGTTATTGCGAGGGGGCAGTGCACAGGGCTATTCAAGCCGAAAGAGTTGCAGGACTGATGATAATTTTCTGCTAAATGCCGTGACAACTGGAAAGCTAGGGCGAATGACCATGCTCCGAACGGGAAGCAGCGCTGCAACCACAACACCGCCCGCATTCGTAAGAAGTGCGGGCGGTGTTGTGGTTGCAGCCAGAGATGAGGGAGCACAGGTGGTTACTGTGCTGGGCGTGGCAAGCTGTCTGCTCGTCACGCCGACGCTTCCGCCGGTTTCTGCCGTTAGGGGTCAATCTTGACACTCATCTTGATCGTGCCATCCCCGGTTTTGAAGACCGAGTTGGCCTGCAAGACGTTACTACTATTCAACGTGTACACGCTATCTGATAGTACAACGCCATCCGACAGTACAACACCGTCCGACAGCACGACCCCATCCGACAGGACGACGCCTTGCACCGTGACGGGCGTCGTGTTTGACCAAAGCGTCCCATCCGACAGTACAACTCCGTCTGACAGCACGACTCCGTCCGACAATACAACACCATCCCCGATGATGATGCCGTTCGACAGCAACACGCCATCCGACAGCACGACGCCCGTGCCGTAAATGCCCTGGTATTTCGTAATCAGATTCAGACCGGTGATGAAGTCCCATTTCTGGATCAGCGCACCGCCCCAATTGAAGGTCGTGCCGCCCACTGTGCTGCTCTGTGCTGGCGTCGCGCAGGTGCTGCACAACAGCGCATCGCCCTTGACGCGACCGGTCAAGTCTGTGCGAATCAATCCTGCCAGGCGCACTGCGCCTTCGACGTTCATCAACCCTGTGCCTTGTTCGAGATTATTGAAGTTCGCCAGCGGCTGCGCGGTGTATTCCAAAATCGCTTTGACCAGATTCGGCGTCAGACTCGGATTGCGTTGCAGTAACAAAGCCACTGCGCCTGTCACTGCCGGAGCCGCCATAGACGTGCCGCTCAGATACATTTGCTCTTTCGTTGCAACACCGCTGACGTTCGCGTCCAGTTGCGGGTTCGCGAGCACCAAATTGTTGTTCGGCGATTGCGGCTCAATCAGCCAATTGCCCGGCGCGATTAAGTCTGGTTTGATGAGGTTGTCGTAATGCTTCACGCCCGCGCCATCCGTCCAATAGCCTCGTGTGGGGCCGCGCGAACTGTAGGTCGTCACCGTATCATCGCCACGCGCATCTGTACCATAGGTATTGGCCGCGCCCACCGTGATCGCCGACGGTTCAATGCCGGGCGAGTGAATGCTTCCATACGCCTTGGTGCCCAGGGAATCCTTGCCGGAGTTGCCTGCCGCGACGACCACCACGATCCCCGCATCAACGGCTCTTCTGACCGCCAGACACAACGGATCGTAGAGATACGAATCCACGGCGGTCGTGCCTAAGCTAAGGTTCATTACTTTAATGTTGTAGATCGCTTTGTTGGTGATGCACCAATCAATGCCCGCGATCACGTTGCCTGCGGAGCCAACCCCGTTCGCGTCCAGG
>JAYVRW010000206.1:0-18940 GCA_043775925.1 Blastocatellia bacterium | reverse complement strand
AGCGGTCGGACCAACGATGGCAATTAATGGAAGTGGGTTCATGAAATCCAGCGAAAAAGTGCTACGATAATAACCGCGCAGAAAAAGAGTAACGATCCGATTTGTTGTGTACGAGTCATGCGTTGCCGTTTTGCAGAAGCCTGCACGAAGTAAGGGCGAAATTCACTTATAAGGTGAATGTTCGGCATCTAAAATAGGATTCATTTCATCATACCTTTATGATTATTCCAATCTTTCCATTAGAGCTTGTTCAGTTCCCCGGCATCGCCACTCCGCTGCACATTTTTGAGCCGCGCTATCGCCAACTGCTGAGCGACATTCAAAAAACGGATAATACTTTTGGAATTATTCTTCCCTCGAAGTCTGGCTTGCCCGAACCGGGAGCCGTCGGATGTACTGTTCAAGTTATCGCTAACGAAAAAATGGAAGATGGGCGCTCCAATATTCTCTGCGCTGGAAAAAATCGTTTTACAGTGAAGCGGCTGGTTGACAGCGAACCTTATCATCAAGCTGAAATAGAAATTTTAGGCGACGATATTGTTTTCGATGAAGATTTTTCCTTGCGCGATAAGTCAAAAAATTTATTAATTCAGCTCATCAAATCCGCCATGGAATTGAACGATGACCAGAGCGATGAACTACCTGACTTACCTGGCGATCCGGTCGCACTTTCGTTTGTCATCGCTGCCACGATTGATGTCGAGCTTGAGGAAAAACAAATCTGGCTGGAAATGACGAATACTAATTTACGGCTGAGCCGCGTAAATAATCGGCTCAAAGATATGATTGAACAGTTACAGCTTCGCACTGAAGTTCGAAGAATTACGAACCCACGAAAAGCACCGGATTTTGATTTATAATTTACCAGACAGGATTTACAAGATGAACATGATGAAGACAAAATTCCTCTGAATGTTGGTTTTTCTTAAATCCTGTTCATCTTGTAACTCCTGTCTAACCCTTTCTGGAGATTTGAAAATGCGATTATTATTTATACTCTGTCTCTCACCATTGCTCATTTTCAGTTGTACTACCAACTTCGCTCAAACCAAACCGTTGGCGGAACATTCCTTCGTACTTCAGAAAGTCCAACAAAAAAAGCCGCTCACACCAAATCAAAAAATCATTGCGTCCGCTACGGAACAGGTTGGAGTCACTACCGAATACGATCCTGCTTACACAAAATTGATTTACCCCGGCGGAGACGTTCCGCCCAAAACCGGAGTCTGCGCCGATGTCATCATCCGCGCATTTCGTGCGATTGAAGTTGATCTGCAAAAAGAATTGCACGAAGACATAAAAGCTAATTTCACCAAATATCCGAAGAAATGGGGCTTAAAAAAACCGGACACCAACATTGACCATCGCCGCGTCCCGAACTTAATGACCTGGTTTGAGCGCAAAGGAAAATCCGTACCGCTTACGAACGACAAGCAAGATTACCTTCCCGGCGATGTCGTAGCCTGGGAATTAGCAGGTGGACTGACACACATCGGAATCGTCAGCGATGTCAAAGCGAATGATGCAAAAACTTACTTGATTATTCACAATATTGGCGCGGGAGCGCAGATTGAGAACAGGTTATTTGAGTGGAAAATTATTGCGCATTACAGGTATTTTGAATAATAATGAGCTGCGAGCATGGACTTTTTCAGCAAAAGAAACAAAGAGTTCCGGCTTGACCTGAAAGAAATCAGCTAATTTTTTCACCTGCGTTTTACTTGGATGACGATTTCCATTGAGTACCTGTGAAACGGCACTTTTCGAACCTAAAACACTAATTAAATCCTTTTGCTCAAGCCCTCGATCTTCCATCAACATTTTGATCACTGATCGTGGTTCGGCTTTCGGTATTGGATAATGATCGGATTCATAAACTTCAATTAACGTAACCATCAACTCTAAAATTTTTTCTTCTTCAGTGCTTGGATTTGCCTTTGTAATCAGCTTGTCAACAAAAGCAATCGCACGATCATAATCCGCTTCAGTTGAAATACGAGTGGGCCGTGCCAACTTCAATTGATCGGCATATTTTTGTGGATTGACTTCTCGAACTGCGGATTTTGTTTTATCAGTAACAATCATCTTTCCAAGCCTCCTTGTCGTATTCTTTGTGCGTGAGAATATGCCGAACGTAAACCATTTGCCATTTGTAATTGATGCCGGTAATTAAGCGATATTTATTTCCGCCAATATTGAAAACAGTACATTTTCCGACCAAGTCTGCATGGGGAAAATCACTTTTCGTTTCTGGAAGATTTTGCCAACTAGCAATTTCGGTTATCTGGAACCAACTGAGCAATGGCTCCTTAGAACCCGGGTATTCTTTCCAAAACTCACGCAACCGTTTCTTACTAACGATCCTCACCTTGATCTCCTTCGCCTAATAGTTTACAAAAATGTAAACTATTGTCAACAACTAAAAGCAACTGTAATTTTCAATATTTTTCTCGAGGCAGGCAAAAACAAGTTGAAGAGTATACGAATAATTACACACTCGCCTCACTTGATTCGCTACATTATCAACTGATCTGTCGCTTGAAGATGCAAATCAGCAGCCTTGTCATATTCCACATCATTCAACATTTCGCTAATTTTATTCGTCAAGTCTGACAACGAACGACGATTAATGGCCGAAGCTGAAATGGCGTGATGCACAACGCAGAGGTTTTGGATAACTTCAGGATCAACGAGGTCAGCTTTATTGAAAACCAACAGGCGCGGGACGTGGTGAAGCTCCAATTCTTCTAAAATTTTATCAACCGATTCAAGCTGATTTTCCAGTGTGGGCGATGAAGCATCCGCTAAATGTACCAGCAAATCCGACTCTTCGATTTCCTCTAATGTTGCCTTGAATGCAGTCAGCAAATCCTTCGGCAAATCACGAATAAAACCTACGGTATCGTTGATGATGATTTCCTGCTCCGTCGGCAAGCGCAGCCGCCGCGAAGTCGGGTCAAGCGTCGCAAACATTTTTTGTTCGGCTACGACTTTGCTCTGCGTTAATTGATTTAAAAGCGTACTTTTTCCAGCATTTGTGTAACCAACAATTGAAACAATGGGTAATGCTTTTCTGGCACGTTGCGCCCGTCTTTGTTGGCGACTCTCGCGCACTTTATCCAGTTGTTGTTCTAGCAATGTAATCCGATCACGGACGCGGCGGCGATCCACTTCGAGTTTTGTTTCACCTGGCCCGCGACCTCCGATGCCTCCCATCAGGCGCGACATTGCAGTTCCCGAACCTGACAAACGCGGCAGCATATATTTCAACATCGCCAGTTCGACCTGAATTCTGCCTTCGCTGGTATGAGCACGTTGCGCGAATATATCTAAAATTAATTGCGAACGGTCTACGACTTTTAAATCCGTCGCGGCATTAATCGCCCGGACTTGACCCGGTTGCAGCTCACGATCAATGACGATCATGTCGGCTCCAAGCTGCAAACAATTGATGATGATTTCTTCGAGTTTTCCTTTTCCTACCAACGTCGAAGGATCAAGCTGTTTGCGGCGTTGAATGATTTCATCAAGGACTACGAGACCCCCGGATGTAGCGAGTTCGCGCAGTTCATCCAATGATTCACGAGCATCCGTCAAACTTGCCGTCGTCACGCTGACCAGAATCGCACGATCCCTGCGGTCAGAAGCTTTGCGCGGCGCACGATTGCGCGACATTTCGGCTTCGAGGGATTCGATCAGTTCAAGAAAATCAACGTCAAGCTGGCTGGGAATTTGCGGATCGAGAAATTGATATTGCGGTTTGAGCGCGGCTCCCGATTCGTCGTGAATTTCAGAAGTCGGCAGCATGTGCGCCAGCCTGACAAAACCCGGTAAGCCCGATTGCTTGTCTACGTCAATGACTCCCATGACGTCCAGACGCAGCAAGGCTAAGTCGGTCAAATCGTCCTGCGTTAAAGGTTCGCCGCGCAGATGCGTATGGATGCAGCGCAAGCCGTTAAAACGTGATTCATCCAAACGTGAACGCGCCTGCGCCGGGAGCGTAATCTTTGACGCATCGCCAACAATGACATGTTCGATGTGACCTTTGCGATCAATGAGGACTCCGATTTGACGACCGATTTCGTGCGAAATTTCGCTCATCTGTCGCGCTAGTTCTGAAGTAATAATTTCGTGAGGAGGAATCCGACGGGCGGAAAGTTTTTCGATCCGCTTCAACTGATTCGCTTTCAATCCTTTTAAGTTGCCTTCGATGTTTGAAATAACCTAAACTCCTTTTGCTTGATTAATTGTTTGGAGGGTTTATGCAGCAAAGAATATTTTCACTAATTCTCATTCTGGCCTCATGCGCAGCCTTCGCGCAAGCTCCCGCGAAAAAACCGACGAAAGATGAAATCTATCACGCAATGGCAACAGTGATTATTGCACAATCCGATTCGCCCATCTCGACAGTGAAAAATGTTTTAGGCGACACGCTTGAAATCGGAGACAGCACCGTCAATCCGAAAGACGGCAAAGCTACTGTCAACGTCAAAGATAAAAACGATGGTGACAAAAGTATTCCGATGATTTTTGCGCTGCAAGCTGATGGATCGTGGAAGTGGGAACAGTTCAAAAATGATTTCAAATTTTATCCGGTCGAGCGGTTGTTTCCGTATGCGAAAGGCGAATTGACTGCTTCAAAAAACCAGATAACCTTCAAGTATAATCAATACCTTGAATCAGAAAATCGGTACGGAGAGACCGCATTCAAAGTACTGGATACGGCGAAAGCGGTTCTCAAAAAGGAGTCGGAAGCGATGACTCCACTGAATATTGCACGCGAAGCTTTTAAGAAAGCGCAGGAATCAAAAGAATCTGAGCAAATTAAAACGGCAATCCGCGATCTGAAGACTAGCATTGAGCCGTTGGCGCATCTGGCTGATGAAAATGAAGCTTTAAAAACAAACGACGCATTTTTACGATTGAGCAGCGAATTGGAAGGTGCAAAAAATCGCGCTACGATTACACGGAAAGATTATTTTTCGAGCATTGATGTGTATCACGCTAAGCTCAATCAGTTCCCTTTCATTCTGGTCGCGTACGGCTTGGGCTTCACAAAAGTTGAGCCGTTGCTTGAACCAGAACAGTAAAGTGAACTTTCTACCGTGATAGTTCGTTTGGCAATATTAGAGGTTAATCCAAAAAAGTCGCGTAGCGACGATTGACAAGATGGAATCAACCGTCGCTGACGCGACGCAGCTTTTCCTATGCATAAATTTACCGTGGAATGAGAATTATTTACCAGTTCTATTCAGGAGAAAATCATGTCAGATCAAAACAACGAACAAATAGCGCCGATTTACACTACACCACAACAGGAAGCCAAAACTTCTCCTGTAGATGATGTCGTCAACGCGATCCGCGACTTTATTTCTAAAGCTCCCGACACCATCAACAAAGCCGTCGAACGTGCGGTCAATGTTAAAGACACAACTGTCATTTTGCGCTTGCCAGATGCCGAATCCGATGCCGTAGACACACTGGTTTCAGCAGGGATTTATAAAAATCGCTCTGAAGCTACAGCCTTCCTCGTGGCCGAAGGCATTAAGGCGCAAACTGAATTGTTTACGAAAGTCCAAAGTAAAATGGAAGAAATTGAGAAATTGCGGAGCGAATTGCGACAATCAGTTGCGCCTTAAAATTCAGAGTTCACGCTTCAGCGTGCCTGCCAAAATAAACACGCTGAAGCGTGAACTCTAAACACTTCATACCATTGCCTTTTCCTTCCACTTTCCGGTATCTTCTTTCCTCATTCAAAAATAATTTTCCCAAATGACTTTAAGGAGTCCCGTCAAACATGTCGTTTATTTCATTACTTCATCAGCACGATGATACCGATTGGTTACAAGTCCTTTTCACACTTGAACCGCACATTCACGCTGTAGACAAAAGAGCTACGCGCATCTGGTTTTCTTTTTTTCCACTCAAACTCAAACGCGCCTACGATGTCGCCGAAGATAAAGCGAAATTTGAAACTTCCCTCACGCTCAAAGGTAAATATTTACTGAGCGATCAAGCAGATGAATCGGCGCATTTTCTTTACGGTCATCGCTACTGGCCACAAGTCAAAGCCGCCATCGCAGCGCATGCAAGCGCTGAATCTACCGCTCCTTTACCAGATCAAATCTTAGAATTAGCCAATAAAATTGCATCTACGGTGAAGGCGGAGCGTTCATTAGTCGTAGGAATTACCGCCGTCGCACTCATGACGTTAGAACAAGTTGGCGTTGAAAAAATGAAAGAAGCGGCAAAGGTCACGGTCAAGCATTCCGCTAAATCTCCCGATCAAATTGTAACATCGCGTAACGCTGAAGCTTCACAGGGAGTCTTTGGATTTTTGAGAACAGTAGATAAACGCTTCACGGTGAATTTTAACGAAAACGAGTCAGAGGCAAAATTTGGCGTCGTGAATTTGCAGGACATTACCATGGCTGCGGCAGAAGTCACACTGCCGAAACATCTTTCTGATGCGCGCTGCCGCGAAGGTGAAGGGCCAATTCCAGTTGAATGTCGCACCTGCGCCTGCGGAACCTGCTGGGTCGGCGTGTTGTCGGATACTGACAAAATCTCTCCACCCAACGAACGTGAATTAGATAAAGTCAAAAATGTTTTTTGCTACGATGGATTCACGGGCGAAAAAGATTCACCGATTCGCATGGCATGTCAGGTGAAATGTTATGGTAACGTCTCAATCGTGATTCCGCCGTGGCACGGATTATTACGAAAATTAGGGTAAGTTAGGCATCCCGTGTGACTAAACAATTAAACAGGCAGAACGCCTGTTTTACCTTTTCTGAGGTACTTATGAAAACCAGCCTACGTTCAATTACGCTTTTTGGAATAGCAGTTTTTCTTTTACAATTTTCACTTATTGCAAAACCTGCGCCGAAGCTTAGCACAGAAAAAATCGCCAACTCCGTGACGATTTACCGCGATAATTGGGGAGTCCCGCACATTTACGGGCCAACCGATGCAAGCGTCATGTTCGGATTTATGTACGCCCAAGCCGAAGATAATTTCTGGCAGATTGAAGATAGTTACATTCAAGCCATCGGACGCGCTTCAGAAGTTTATGGTGATAAAATGCTGGATCAGGATGTCTTGAATCGCCAACTGGAAATCGTCAAACTTTCTATCGCTGATTACACGAACGGTAATAAAATGGTCAGGGAAATGTGCGAGTCAACGGCGGGTGGATTGAACTACTATCTCGCCAAAAATCCAAACGTGAAGCCGCGCCTCATCACAAAATTTGAACCATGGCACGTCATCGCCTTCGGACGATTCGCACAATATCAGCTTTTCATTTTCAATCGTTTTGGCTTTAAATCCGCTGAAAAACGCGCTTCATTCGAACCTGTAAAAATCGCCGGACTTTCGCCGATGAAAACTCCACTGCCTCCCGATGAAGATGTCTGGAGTTCGGGCTTGATCGGTTCGAATACGTGGGCGATTTCTTCTAAAAAATCCGCGACCGGAAATGCGATGTTGCTCGTCAATCCGCATCAACCATTTTTCGGTCCAGGACAATGGATTGAAGGTCACGTCCACAGCGCATCAGGATGGAATATGTCCGGCGCTTCCTTCCCCGGTTCACCATTTCCAACTCTTGGTCACAACGAAAATTTAGGTTGGAGCCATACCGTCAACGCACCAGATATTTATGACGCGTGGGAAGAAAAATTTGATGACCCGAAAAACCCGTTGAGCTATAAATACGGCAATGAACACCGCACTGCGATTGAATGGAACGAAACAATTTTGGTCAAAACTGATAACGGGATGGAATCCAAAACATTCAAATTACGCAAAACGCATCACGGACCAATCGTCGCCGTACGAGACGGAAAACCGCTCGCAGCGCGGATGGCAAAATTTGAAGGTTCTGGCTCATTAGAACAACGCTACTGGATGGGCAAAGCGAAAAACCTGACTGAATTCAAGGCCGCGATGAGCAAATGCGATGTGCCAATGTTCAATACGATGTACGCCGACAACAAAGGAAATGCGTTTTATGTTTACTACGGCGCAGTTCCGAAACGCGATCAAAAATACGATTGGTCGAAGCCCGTAGACGGTTCCGATCCCGGCACGGAATGGCAGGGTTATCACAAATTTGAAGAGCTGCCGCAAATTTTAAATCCCGAAGCTGGCTGGGCACAGAATTGCAATGACACGCCTTTTTTAGCAACAAAAGAAGGTGCGAAAGATAATCCAGTTGCGGCGAATTTTCCGAAATACATGGTCACGGAAGACGACGGCGCACGTTCCAGAATGTCGCGCCGATTGTTAGGCGAAAAAGAAAAATTCAGCTTTGAGGAGTGGGGGAACGCCTCATTTGATAATCGCTGCATCGAAGCCGAAACGTTGATTCCGATGGTTTCTGCCGAATGGGAAAAAATGAAATCCACCGATCCCGCCAAAGCCGATAAAACCGCCGAAGCCATCCAGCTCTTGAAAGCCTGGAATGGACGCGCCACGCTCGATTCTGAAGCGATGACGCTTTTCACAATGTGGGCTTACGCACGGCAGCAACAAGCCGCGAAACAGATGACCGCGAAAATGGCGTATCCTGAAAATGCTATCCTCGAATTTGTCATGGGGAACTTCACAAAATCCTGGGGTACATGGAAAGTCAAATGGGGCGAAGCCGTACGCTTGCAACGCGTCCACACCAGCGGCGTCCTTGAAAATTTCGATGACAACAAACCCAGTCTTCCCGTCGAAGGCGGCCCCGGAAACTACGTCGGAATTATTTTTAATTTTTACACGCCGATTGATACGCCGATTGCGAAAGGATTGAAACGAATGTACGGACAAGTCGGACATTCTTTTGTCAGCGTCGTCGAGTTCGGCCCAAAAGTGAAAGCACGATCATTAATTCAATTCGGTCAACGCAATGATCCAAATTCCAAACATTATTTCGACCAGGCGGAGCTGTATTCAAAGAAACAATTCAAGCCTGCTTATTACACGCTGGAAGAGATTAAGGCGAATTTAGAAAGCTCTTATCATCCGGGTGAAAATGCGGCGCGGGCTGCGACGAAGTAGAGGGAAAAACGTTTGTATATCACCTCAATCAAAATTGAGAATCTTCGTTGTTTTGAAGAAGCAGAATTGACTTTTCAATATCCGGGGCGGGAAGTAAAAGCTCCGCCTCGGATGCCTAACATCAATTTACTCTTAGGAGATAACGGTTCTGGCAAATCAACTGTCCTGAAGGCGATTGCAATTAGCCTTCTATCGCCAATAATTAAACAGTCAGGTTTTGTTCCTTATCGCCTCATTAGGCGAGATCATTCAGTAAAAAAATTCGAAGTGAAGTTGCTAAGAAAATCGAGAAAGGCTGAAGCTGATACTTGCATTGATGCGAGCCTGCTTTTACATGACCAAGATTATCACCAAGATTTTGGTGCTAAAAATTTTCTCAAACGAAACCTAAACGTTTCTGCCGAAATCCTCGATATAGGAGGCTTTGAATATTTGGTTGACCCCGACTTTACTGCACTCACACGTCGAAGTATCAGAGCAATAATGTATGAAGATCATCCAGCGTTTCTATTGGTTGGCTACGGTGCATCGCGTTTAGTTGAAGATTCCGAAAAGGTTGATTTGAATGCCCGCCGGAAAAATCGTTTGTTACGTTACGAACGTGTAGCTGGATTATTCGAGGGGTTTGTATCGCTAATCCCTCTTGCGCTTTGGTTGCCCAATCTTCGCAAAGAAAACCCAGGTCGTCATAAGCAAGTCGTCAATCTCATCAATCGCTTATTACCAGAAAGTGCCTCTTTTGCGGGCGAATTTGAACAGGGCGAATATCTCTTTGAAGTCAACGGCACAAAAGCTCCATTTGGCGCGTTGTCGGATGGTTATCGCGCCTACATCGGATGGATCGCTGATCTTCTCTACCACGTATGTATGGGCGCACCGAAAGGAGCCAAGCTCGTAGACAATCGCGGCATTGTTCTCGTAGACGAAATTGATTTGCATCTGCATCCTGAATGGCAACGGTCAGTAATTTCTACCATCTCTGAAACACTCCCGAACCTACAATTTGTTTTCACTACGCACAGCCCCATCGTAGCCGGATCGCTCGACAAGGAAAATATTTTTGTCATGGAACCGACAACCAACGGTGCCTCGGTCGTGAAGCAATACGATGAACAAATTTATGGGCGCAATGCGGAGCAAGTGTTATTGAGTTCGTATTTCAATATGACGACTACGCGAGCTGAACCTTTTGTAGACGAGTTGAAAGATTTATCCCTCAAAGCAGGTGAAGGCGATTTGAAAGCGGCATTGTCATTTATGGAAAAGCTGTCTAGCCCTACTAACGGAACATCGCACCAAAAGGTCAAATCCAAAACCAAACCCAATAAGGCGACCCGAAAGCCCGTCAAGAATAAATGATCCGTTACCCGATCACATCCGCAGAACTTGAAGCCGCTATCGAGCAAGAAAAGCGTGGCTGGCTGGCGAAAGCAAAAAATAAAACTGCGGCATTTCGCGCTGCCAGTAAATTCAACGAAACCGATAGCAAAAATTCCTGGGGAGAAATTAAGCCTGTCTTCATGCGACTTCAACACAACAAATGTGCGTTTTGTGATCGCTTATTAAGTGCTGGACGGATCGAACATGACGTCGAGCATTTTCGTCCCAAGAATGCAGTCAAAGCTTGGCCTGCGAAGTCGAAAGAGTTACAACCTGATTACCAATTTTCTACAGGCGAAGCAGCAGACAATGGTTATTATTTGCTCGCTTACAATATTTTCAATTACGCAACTTCGTGCAAGATGTGCAATACCACACTCAAGGGAAATTATTTTCCAGTTGCCAGTCAACGCGTGATGGATTCAGATGATTTTGAGAAGCTCAAATTTGAGCAATCCTATCTGATTTATCCATTAGGCAATTTGGATGACGATCCTGAAGATTTAATTACATATCGGGGTATTTTGCCTGTCCCTAAATATCGTAAAGGTCACAAACACCGACGCGCCAGAGTCACGATAGACCTTTTTGCCTTGGACATCCGCGAAGATTTGCTTAGACTACGTGCGGAAATTATTCAGAAACTCTGGCTGGCATTCAAATTTCTAAGCAAACGCAATGTCAGTAATGAAGACGCGACAGACGCGCGCAGCCTCATCGCAACTGCACTGTCACCTCGTACCAGTCAATCGGCTTGCGCCCGCGCCTTTTACGATTTGTGCCGGAATAATGCAATTAATGCTCGCAAATTTGCCAAAGAAGCTGATGATTTTCTCAGCACTAACTATAACTCTTGAGGTTTAGAAAGAATGAAGAAAAAAATAAATATAGCCATGATCGGATACCAATTTATGGGACGCACACACAGCAATGCGTGGCGTCAGGTATCACGATTTTTTGATGTCCCTTTTGAGCCTGTCATGAAAGTCATTTGCGGACGCAATGAATCCGCCGTGAAGACTGCCGCGAATCAGCTCGGCTGGGAAGAAACCGAAACTGACTGGCGCCGGTTGATGGAGCGCAAAGACATTGACATCATTGATATTTGCTCGCCCGGAGATGTTCACACGCCCCAAGCCATCGCCGCAGCGGAAGCCAAAAAAGTAGTCTTCTGTGAAAAACCTTTATCCAATACTCTCGCCGAAGCAGAAGAAGTTTTGAAAGCTGTGAAACGAAATAAAGTCATTCACATGCTCTGCCACAACTACCGCCGCATTCCGGCAGTGGTCTTAGCAAAGCAGATGATTGAGGCGGGAGACATCGGAGAAATTTATCATTATCGCGGAACCTATCTGCAAGACTGGATCGTTGATCCGGCGTTTCCGCGTGTCTGGCGTTTGCAAAAATCTGTCGCTGGCTCCGGCGCACTCGGTGACATCGCTTCGCATTCAATTGATTTAGCGCGTTATCTGGTCGGCGAAATCACTGATGTTTCCGGCTTGCTCAAAACCTTCATCAATCAACGTCCAATGCCTGATGATCCGAAGAAAATGGGCAAAGTTGATGTAGACGACGCCGCGCTTTCCATCGTGAAATTTAAAAATGGCGCCATTGGAACCATCGAAGGTTCACGTTTTGCACTGGGTCGAAAAAATTATAATCGCTTCGAGATTAATGGTAGCAAAGGTAGCATTGTCTTTGATCTGGAGCGCATGAATGAATTGGAAGTGTACCGCGAAGAAGGCCCGAACAGTGGATTCAAAACAATTCTCGCCACTGATGCGAGGCATCCGTACATCGGTGCGTGGTGGCCTCCCGGACACATCATCGGCTACGAGCATACGTTTACGCATACTGTTTTTGACTTATTAAATGCGGTGAAGACTGGAAAAATCCCGACGCCGAATTTTGAAGATGGTGTACGGAATAATCGCGTACTGGATGCGATTGAACGCTCGGCGAAATCTAAGAAATTTGAGCGAGTGTAGAGGAATTTTAGACAGGATTTACAGGATGAACAGGATTTACAAAATAGGCTGAAATAATTTCTACCTATCCCAAAAATCATCCTGTAAATCTTGTCAATCCTGTCTAACTTCTCTCGATTTTGCCATCAGATAACAAACCCGAATCCCCAACCACATCGAGGCCAGTAAAACGAAAAACCCAACGTATCTGGTCATTGTCGCAATTTTTGTATCGTATTCCAGCAAGTCAAAATGAACCAGTAAATATTCCCAGTCGTGATAAGTATCGCCGCCGCCGATGCTCAGCAATGGCAGCACTCTTTCCCGCGCATCTCCGATATACGTTGCCAGATTATAGAGGCTGAACGACTCCCAGCAACCTGCGACCGCAACCCCAAAATAATCGCGCTGATACAGCAACATCACGGCTCCAATGAACGGGAAAGCCAATTGCCAAAAACTTCCCCCAGCACAAGAAAGTAAATCCCCAAAGGGTCGAAAAATTACGTGTCCCAATTCATGCAATCCGAAAATCAGCGCCCCAAACAAGCTTGAGTACTCATGCTCTTTGATATGACCGTATCCGGCGTAAGCGAGATAGATCAATAATGGCAGGCGTATCAGCGCGCTTCGCCCCTGACACCAATCATGTAAATCCCCGTTTAATCCAGTCAGAAATTCAGATATTTTGTTCACTTATTATAATTCGGGTGGGGCGGGTAAAATAATCTTTTCACTGCGCTGGCTTCATTTTACACTAAATCGCTAACTTATTTACTTTTTATCAACCTGCTACGCAACACATTTTTCTCCCATGGGAATAAAATCTAATCGCCCTGCGATTTACTTTCTGAACAACTACGATTTCTAATTTGAAGGATTGCCGATGAATATGCCAAGACGATCTATCACCTTAATTTGCCGCACTTTTTTATCCGTTTGCGCGCTGGCCTTGCTCTCGGCTTGCCTGATGGCGCAAACATCCGATTGGCAGTGGCGCGAATTGACTCCGAGTTCAGGCACCGCACCAGAAGCACGAAATACAGGCGCGGCGATTTACGATCCCGTTGGAAAACGATTGATTATCTTTGCAGGATCAGGCAATAGCGGCAACTTGAATGATACGTGGGCTTTTTCACTCGCCACTCGAAGCTGGGCGAAGTTGACAACCACTGGTTCGACACCGCCAGTACGGCACGGCTTTGATGCGGTCTACGATCCCGTAGGGCATCAAATGTTGATTTATGCGGGGCAAGGTGGAGGTTTTTTGAGTGACACCTGGACGCTGAACCTGAACACGCTGGAATGGCGCGATATTTCTCCGTCTGTGTCTTCACGTCCGAAAGCCCGCTACGGTCACAGCGCTGTGTACGATCCCACTTCGCGCAGTCTGGTACAATTTGCCGGCTTCACCGAAGAGTCGCGTCGCTTTCAGGATACGCAAAGTTTCAGCCTCACAACGAATTCATGGCAGGATTGGACGCCTTCAGGAACCAAGCCTGATGTACGCTGTTTATTGACGGGAGCTTTTGATCGGACGCGGCGCAAAATGGTGATTTATGGCGGTCAACGTAGCGGCTTTCTGGATGATTTATGGGCCTTCGATCTGGCTTCGCAGACGTGGGAAGATTTCACAATTGCGCCTCGACCGATTGGACGATTATTCGCTTCGAGCTTTGTAGACAATACCGGACAATTTGTCGTCTTCGGTGGCAGTTCCAGTCAGGGAAATCTGAACGAAACGCAGTCTTTTAATTTTCAAACCAGACAGTGGACAAAACTTACTCCAACCAATCCGCCCAGCAAACGTAATGGAGCCTTAACTGCTTACATCGAAGGTGAAAATCGTTTCATCATTTTTGGCGGACTCGGCGATAGCGGCTACTTGAACGATGTCTGGGAACTCAGCAACAAAAGTTCTGTGCTGACGACCGTTTCCGCTGCCAGCTACGTTGACGCGGCGATGGCTCCTGAAGCAATCGTGTCAGGCTTCGGCGTGAATCTCGCACCGGCTACCATAGCCGCGCAAGGCTTGCCATTACCGACACAACTTGGCGGAACCAGCATTTCGATTCGTGACAGTGCAGGTACTGAGCGCCTCGCGCCGATCTTTTATGTTTCTCCAACCCAGATCAATTATTTAATTCCCAAGGAATGCGCACGCGGAAACGCCATCGTGACGTTGACACAAAACGGAGTTCTCTCAACAACTGGAACGGTCAGTATTTCCGACCTCGCACCCGGACTATTTTCTGCCAGTTCCGACGGCAAAGGATTAGCTGCTGCGAATGCCGTCCGCGTGAGCAACGGAGTACAAAAAGATGAAGCGATTGTTCGTTGGGATGCCACGCTCAGCCGCTTCGTCGCGGAACCCATTGATTTAACTAACGCAAATGAGCAAGTCTTTTTGATTTTGTATGGTACTGGATGGCGCAATAATCTCAGCCGCGCAGCCGCCTCCGTCCGCATCGGAGCTACCGCGTATCCCGTAGACTACGCCGGAGCGCAAGGCGCATTTATCGGCTTGGATCAAATCAATTTATTGTTACCGAAATCTTTAGCCGGAAGCGGTGAAGTTGACGTGAGCGTGACGGTTGATGGCAAGGTTTCAAATACTGTAAAAATCAATATTAAATGAGGGAGAGATAGCAGGTCAATAATTTGCTAAATGCAGAAACACACAATCGCGCTGATTCACAGAGGAGGCTCTGAAGGCAGGTTCACCCCTTGAGAAATCCAAAACTCGGAACGAATCTTCAGCGAGAGAAGCAGCACCAGCAGGCAGATACAAACCGCGATGATGGGGAGTGAATATTGTGCCTCAGAGGCAAGCACAGTTGTCGGGACACCAGCAGCGGACACGTAGCTTGATTGAGGGGAAGGTCCCTTGATAATTCCATAAATATTCATAACCAGCACGGCAAAAAGCGCTACCAGCATGAACAGGTAAGCCCACCGCTTGCGACGAAGCAGCCCAATACCGACCAGCAGAAAAGCGGGTGGCCCTCCTACAATGAGGAGCCAGTCAAGTGCGCCTCCAGTTGATGTGCCATAGCTGTGAGCCACTGCCATGAGCGCCGATACAAAGCTGATCAGCAGAGCCAGCACGCTCATCACGATAACAACCCACGCCAAAATTGTGATAAACACGGAACGCTGACGTGGAGAGTGGACAGCGGAAGCGGCGGGTTTGACAACTGCGGGCGTGGCTCTGGTGCGCATTGGTTGCAGTGCCAGCAGTTCACGAATTTCCCTTAGATTCTGATGAATTGGAAACCTGGCCGCCACACTCAGTTTTTCAGCTGTCCATCCGGCAGCGCCAAGACCAGCCACAGAAATCAGTGCCGACGCACAATGATAGCGGTTCAGATAATCGGCATCTGATTCCAGAACGTGGAGCAAATCGTTGGCAGCCTCGGCAGCAGTAGCTCGCTCGGCAACTGAATGCCATATCTGATAATACTCACCGAAGCGTCGAGCGCGAATTTCAGCCAGCAGAATGGAAACAGGTACAGCGTCATAACGCGCCTTCTCCTCGCCGGCAGCCTTCTCGAAATGTTCTTGAAACTCTGCGTAGCTCATAATGCGTGACGAAATGATTTGTTGCCAGATGTTAGGCCAAAACCGACAATCACCTTACCTCTTCTTTCCGAGCAATGCCTGGTTGAGCAGAAAAAGTAAAAGTCTTATTGGTTAGCATTTTGAGACAAATTCTAAGCGTGACGCTGCTTCGGAACATTACGCCTTCCTTTTACTCCTCCAACTTTTTCGGCTCTGAGTTTATTCGCTCGATCACCCCCGGCTGTTCACCTTCAAACTGCTGGTAACGCTGCAAGTCATCATCACTAAAATTGACAGCAAGTTGTAGATACTGACAGTGAATGCAACCGTAAGCGCGGATACTGCGTGTGCCGACCCCGAACATTCTTTTCCAGATGGAGACCTCTTTCGGCTGAAAGAGAGTCGTGTTTCCGCCCGAAGTATCCATCACAGTACCTTCAACAAGCGCGACGCTACCACATGCCACACACTTCATGCTCCGAATCCCCTTTAAGAAATAAAAATTTTAACCAGACGCCATGTTGGCGGCTATAAGATTGTGCTTCCGAGACGTTTATTTGTAAATGACGGGACAAGCACCTAACAAAGCGTTCACCGTGCCGCGTTGTTACACTGAATGATAATTTACGCAGCTACGGTGGAATAAATGTTAGCCAGTTTTTTGCCGACGCTCTTGTTTATAATCATATAATTTCGAGAGCATGGAAGTGTACTTGCCTTTGTGAAATTTCCAATCTGGAATTTTATCGAAACCATCAATAAACAAATCTCCCGCCATTGATTTGCCAAATCCAATTAGTAGTAAAACCAAGATTATGTCGTAGGCTCTACAAATTAATCTGGAAATATCACTGAGTTCTTTTGCTGATTCAAAGCCAATATATTCCTCTTTTTTATACCTCTTCAACTGTTCTTCAATTTGTCGTTGTGAAGGATGCACATACGCACAAGTTTTATAAAAGAAGTCCTTAATTTCATTTTTAAAGGCAATATCTATCGAGGAATCAAAATAAGTGTACGCTCGATCAATGACCTCAATGGATGAGTTGGGAATATTTGAGGATAAATAATTTGTTTTTTCATTGATAGTTTTCCCCATTAATTCTTGATCTATAACCAGATATTTAACGTACAATTCGATTAAATATCGAAGCTCTCTTTTTGCCATATTATGGACACCAGATAGGACAAGTGTCTGAATACCTATTACAGACTGAATTAAATCATCGGAAGCTCTAATAACTAAAAACTCGTCATATATATTTTTAGCACGTGTTGAATAGTAAGAGGTGATTTTTATGGTTTTTAAAAAATCAGCAGTAAATGTTACCAAGTACTTTTCTTCTTGCTGAAATTGTTGAGAATCCAACACTGTTTCTTTATGTAACTTGCTCTTTTCGTCTAAAAAAGCATCTATTTGATTTAATATTTCTTGCATCACTTTTTGTTTGGCTTATATGATCTGGCTAACGACACGTTCACCGGGCGTGACCGTGTGAACCTGAATGACGCACCGCCTGTCGGCCACGCTCTGGTGCAATAGATGTTAGACATTTTCATCGATCTTCACCCTTGTACATTTTAATATCATTATTTATTGCTTCAGTAACCGATTTCTCGCGTCTTTGTTGAATTTTGTATATATGGGACGCCAGTATCGGGTTTGAATCTTTATCAAATCTTATTGTATAGATAATATCTTCAAGCCATTTTCTTGAATTTTCATAAGCAATCTCGTAATGGCAATTTTTTCCATTATATGAACAGCACTCCATAAAAATTGAATAATTTCTTAACTTGTGTGACCTATCGAGGATGAATCTGACCTTAGATCGCCCGATGCATCGAACGCCAGTGCTGCCTCTGGTTGATGATTTTGATGTCTCTATCTCGTAGACGTCATTTGCCTCTCTCATCCAAATTCCATAACGATCTTTGTCCATTCCGACATACTTAAAATCCCCTGCAATCTTCTCATCAATTGGAGGTAGGTAAGTGGATATTTGCCACCAAGTACCTACTACGATTGGAATTAATGAGACCCCAGCCATCATGAGGCCAAGCATACGTTTTTCTGGCTTCTTTATAGCAAGGTAGACGCCGAAAAATAAAAACCCAAAACAAGATAGTAAGGCCGCTAACATTGCTAATTGAATAAACAGACATAGTAATGATACTAATAAAATTGTTAGGGGTAAAAACTTATTCATTAGAAATGTTGTCTAATATTTAATTCTACGACCGAAAAGCCATAAAACATCACGACTTTGAGCCGAGCTAATCTGACCTGTGACAAGCTAACGCTTCTCAAATCAATCAATCTTTAATTGTTAGACGACAGGCTCAGGATGTTACGACTGTTGCATAACACGTTCACACTTTATCATTTTTTCTTTCTTCGGCAATGGCTACAGGCGCACTAAGAGTGGCTTCATAAGAGTTCGCTAAATTCTGTTGACATTTTATGTTGATGAGTTGCCACTAGCGCATGTTCTTTGAAAATTAAATTCCGTAAATAAATCTTTTGTCGTCTTTGGCGACGAACAGCCTGCTCGCGGAATTTTATTTTCAAAATTCAGACGTTAGTGGCAAGTGATGAAATGTCTACAGAATCTAAACCCCTTGGAAATTAATCTTTCGTAAATAATCGAAACGTCATCCCAACCGTCACCGTAATCGGATACCCCGGCGTTGCGTGAATACGTGAATCCAGTTCTTCGCCTTGCCTGACGCGCGATTCAAAATAATTTTGCGTTTCGTAGTAGCGTTTATTCGTCAGATTATCTATCGCCAGATTGAATTCTATACCGCGTCGGATTTTGCGATTCAGGCTGAAATCTACGACATCAAATCCGGCGGCTCTGATCGTGACATCTTCGCCATCCAACCGATAATTATCAATGTGGCGGTAGCGCAAGGAGCCACTGAAGCCGCGCCAATTCGATAACGTCAATCCGGCATTTGAAGTCAGGCGCGGCGCG